>NZ_LJQT01000011.1:0-209 GCF_001400515.1 Pseudomonas meliae
GTTCAGCGTCTCCTTAAGTGAGGAATCTTCCATGGGCATATGTGCATCATCCAGTCGCAACCAATATAGTCCAACAGTATCTAATACCTGTTCACCTCAGCATGTCGCGTCGCACGGAAACCTAGCCAGCAGCGGCGGAAATCGTATTACGTCTGTAGACCAGCTAAACTCTACTGAGCGTAAATGGTTTTTAGGGAGGCGCTGCAAAA
>NZ_LJQT01000392.1:0-211 GCF_001400515.1 Pseudomonas meliae
GAACAGGGCAGCCTGCGGCTGCAAATCGCCCGTTCTTGCGATCGCGTAGCAGCAGAAACATGGATTTGAGCTTTGTCATGAGGCCCGTTATTGATCATCATGAAGCCTGCTTACCCACCGCCGCTGCTTCAGATGAGTCCAGCCTACACACCTCGACCGCTCAAAAACCTCTTCACCGCCAATCAATGCTAGGCACACCTCCTCGAGGAGG
>NZ_LJQT01000175.1:0-10195 GCF_001400515.1 Pseudomonas meliae
CCACGCTGGAGCGTGCGGAACGATAATCTCAACTATCGTGCGACGCTCTGCGTCTGGTCTTGCGTTTGCGGCGCGGCGCATATCTACGACGCGGAGCGTCAACCAAGGCATCCCCACGCTGCGGCGTGCGGAACGATAATCTCAACTATCGTGCGACGCTCCGCGTCCTCGTTCGGGGGCGTTTCGTTACTTCAGGGCCACAGCGCCTTTCATCATGCTGATGTGCCCTGGAAATGTGCAGAAGAACTGGTATTCCTGTGCCGGGTCCAGCTTCGATACATCAAAGGTAACCGAGTCTTTTTCACCAGCGCCGATGACTTTGGTGTGGGCGATGATGCGGCTGTCGTCGGGCTTCAGGTAATCCTTGTCGATGCCGACAGCCATGCCGTCGGTAACGATTGCCTGGGTATCGGACTTCTTGCTCAGCACCCAGTTATGGCCCATGACATTCTTCGGCAGGCTGCCGGAGTGCGTCAGGTTGACGGTGAATTCCTTGCAGCTCTTGTCGATCTCAATGGCTTTGGTGTTGTACATCATTTGATCGGTCGAATCGACTGTGGCCGAACACTCGGCAGCCAGCAACTGGCTACTGGCCAACGACAACAGCGAAATCGCTACAAGCTTGCGAATCATTTGAATCTCCAGGGCAGGACTTGATTAACGTGATAACTGACGTAAGAAGAGAGTGCCCGATCAGGGCCGGGGTTCCAAGGACGTGCGTCAAATGGTCCCTCGGGCGCTCGCGACGGAGCGCCCTTCTGAAGAACGATTCACGGGAGCAGGTAATTAGGCGCTGACCGGCATCACCGTCACCCGGACATCGGGATCATGCGTGCCGCCGCCCAGAATCACGCCGCGCAAAGGCGAGACGTCAGAGAAGTCACGCCCCCAGGCCAGGCTGATGTGCTCCAGCGCAGGTTGCACATTGTTGGTGGGGTCGAAGTCGACCCAGCCCGAAGCCGGACAGAACACCGATACCCAGGCGTGCGAGGCGTCGGCACCGATCAACCGGGGCTGGCCCGGTGGCGGCTGGGTCAGCAGATAGCCGCTCACATAGCGCGCCGCCAGGCCACGAGAGCGTAGACACGCCAGCATCAAGTGGGCGAAGTCCTGACACACGCCTCGCCGCCGCTCCAGCACTTCCACCAGCGGCGTGGCGACCTGAGTGGCCTCTTCATCGAAGGTAAACTCCTCGAAGATCTTTTCCATCAAGGCCTGCACACACAGCAACAATGGACGGCCCGGCGGGAAACAGACCTGCGAAAACTCGACGAATGAGCGCTTCAGGTGAACGTAGGGGGATTCGAAACGATAGCGGCAGGCCTCCAGAATATCTTCGGTCATCGGCTTGGCGCTGTATGTCAGCGCGCTGCGGGTCACTTCCCATTCGGGCGACAGATTGAAGTCCAGAAACGGCTTCTCCATCACCTCGATACACAACCGCGCATTGACCTGCAATTCATCATGTGGACGCTCGAAGGCCAGACGGGTCAGCGGGTTGCCGAATACATCCAGCTCATCGCGACGCGTGGTGGGTTCAGGAAGAATCTCCAGCGCCTGCTCGGTGCAACGCTGCCAGGGACTGCTGCGCGGCCACAGGTGCGCCAGTTGCTGGGCCAACGAGACCGGGCTGTCGTACTTGTAATGTGTGTCATGGAAAATCTGGTAGAAAGCGCTCATCAGACAGACACCGTACGTTGGCTGACATCATCGACGTGGGCAAAATGGCGCAACGCCAAGCGATCGGACGCCAGGCCACTGCTGTCGCCAATGCTCTGCAGCAGGTCCGCCAGCCCGTCGAGTACGGCGTCGATACTGCTCTGGCCAAACAAAGGATTCTCCAGGCTGCCCAGGTCGAACGCGGCAAGACGCTGCGCCAACACCGTCAGGCTGCTACTCGTCGTTCAGGCGGCGCAGCGAGCGTTGCACCAGCTTGAGCTGAAACAGCACCGCATGCGGGTTCTGCTCATCAAGCAACAACAGGTCCAGCACCGGAATCAGGTGCGGTACGGCCATGTACCGCGAACGATAAGTGATGCTGCTGTTGCCCAGCTCCAGCAACCACTCCAGCCCGGCTTTCTCCGAGACTGCCGAGCCGCGCAAGAACGCCGCCAGACTGGTGCTGAGAAACTTCAGGCGCTCGATACGTCGCCCGATCATCAAAAAGCTCCAGCCTTCGTCGCGGGTCATGTCGTCCAGCGCAAAACCGGAAAGCGCTGCCAGAGACATCACCAGACGGTTGAGAAAATCCAGCAGCTCGCCAAAATCCGGCTCTTCGGTTTCCAAGCTTGAGGCTTCGCGCTGCAATTCCACCAGCGCCTGCCAGTTTTCCCGTGAGAGCTTGCCGCGCACTTGCGAAGCGGCCCACTGCAAACGCTGCAAATTGGCGCGCAGGCTGAACGGCCACTCGTCGCCCAGCAGAGCAACCAGCAGGCGGTCCTTCAACTCTTCGCCCTCCTCGGCTTCGGGCAGCATGCCCAGGCTCCCGGCCAGCGCGACGGCCGCCTGCAACGCGTGGGGATCGTCGTCGTCGACATAGCGCGTCAACATGATGCGCAGCAGACGAGCACTGTCGTCGCAACGTTCACAATAACGCCCGAACCAGAACAGGTTCTCCACCACCCGCGACGGCAGGTAAGGATCACGGCGAATCAGGTCATAGACGCCCAGCGTGCGCTGCCCCTTCCAGGGCTCGCCAAGGTGCGAGCGTTCGCCCAGCACCCAGGTGTCCTTGCTCGCACCGCCGCGCTGCATCGACACCACGTCGGCATCGGCTTCGGCGGCCACTCGGGTCAGGCCGCCCGGTAGCACGCGATAGCCGTCGAGGCTGGCCACTGCGTAGACACGCATGCCGATGGCGCGCGGCTGCAAACCGGTACCATCGGCCTGCAGCACCGGTGCATGAGACAACTGCGCCAGCTCCTGAGCGACGTAGGCATAGGGGCGCGACTGCATGCGCAGGGCAAGCGCGTTGCGCTGCTCCTCATTCAAATCGCGACCGAACACCGGGGCGAAGTGCTGCGAAGGAAATGCAGGTTTGATCAACAGATCAGGCAGTTTCTCCAGCGCTTGCGCCAGCACGGGCGGTTCTCCGCACCACCAGGTTGCGACCGATGGCAGGATCAGATCTTCGCCAAACAGGTACTGACTGATTTTCGGCAAAAAGCCCAGCAGGCCAGGCGACTCCAGAACACCACTGCCCAATGCGTTGGCGACCAGCACATTGCCCTGACGCACAGCCTCCAGCAGCCCCGGCACACCGAGCGCGGAATCGGTACGTAATTCCAGAGGATCGCAGAAGTCGTCGTCCAGACGGCGCATGATCGCGTGAACCCGACGCAAGCCGCTGAGGGTTTTCAGGTAAACAGTGGCATCGCGTACGGTCAGATCGCCGCCCTCGACCAGCGGATAACCCAACTGCCGCGCTAAATACAAATGCTCGAAGTAACTTTCGTTGAAACGCCCCGGCGTCAGCAGCACCACCAGAGGCGCCTCGCTGCTGGTCGGTGCCTGCCGGGCAAGCGTCTGTTGCAATGCGTCGAAGAAACCCGAGAGGTGCCGGACTTGCAGGTCACGATAGGTTTCCGGCAAGGCACGCGCGACGCTCTGGCGATTTTCCAGTGCATAACCGGCACCCGAAGGCGCCTGGGTGCGGTCGGCAGTCACCCACCAGCGCCCGTCCGGGGTGCGTGCCAGATCGACCGCGTACATATGCAGGAACGTGCCTTCTGGAGGTTTTACGCCCTGACACGGCCACAGAAAGTTGTTATGGCCAAATACCAGTTCAGCGGGCAGCAAGCCATTGGCAATCAGCGTCTGCGGGCCGTAAAGGTCCGCAAGCACTGCGTTGAGCAGCCGTGCACGCTGGGCAATCCCTGCCGCCACGTGCTGCCACTCATCGGCCGCAATGATGTGCGGCAACAGGTCCAGCTCCCATGGGCGGTCCGCGCCTTTGGGGTCGGCGTAAACGTTATAGGTGACACCGTTTTCCTGGATCTGCCGGGTCAGCAAGGCTTGGCGCTGGATCAGCTGCGCCGAGGTGCTGCGCTGCATGTGTTGTGCGGGCGGACGGCACCGTCGGCATCGAGCATTTCGTGGTAAGTACCCTCGGACAGCGGGTAATGGTCAAGCAGGTCGGGCATGGAAGGCTCGGCAGGCAACGTAAGGACTTCAGATTAGTGCAGTCAGATGTCACGTCCGTGTGCATCTGACGCACAGAGCCACTGTTTTTCTAATGCAGACGCATATCCAGCGTCATCGGCAGCTCGTCGTTAATGTTGAGCGACGGAACGTCCAGTTTGCCCGGGGTGTGACCGATGCGGAAGAAACGTGACAGGCGACGACTTTCCGCTTCGTTGGCGTTGACCGGCAAGGTTTCGTAGTTACGGCCGCCCGGATGGGCGACATGATACTCGCAGCCGCCCAGCGAACGGTGCATCCAGGTGTCGACCAGATCAAAAACCAGTGGCGCATGGACGCCGATGGTCGGTTGCAGGCAGTTGGCCGGCTGCCAGGCGCGATAACGCACACCCGCGACGAACTCGCCAACCCGTCCAGTGGGCTGCAAAGGCACCGCGACGCCGTTGCAGGTCAATACGTAACGCTGCGGCGGCAACCCGCTGAGATGCACCTGCAGACGCTCCAGCGACGAATCGACGTAGCGCACCGCGCCACCGGCCGAGCCCTCTTCACCCAGAACGTGCCAGGGCTCCAGCGCCTGCCGCAGCTCCAGCTCGATGCCGTTGACGGCGTAATCACCCACTTTCGGAAAGCGGAATTCCAAATGCGCAGAGAACCAGTCGGCCTGTACCGGGTAGCCTGCTGCGTTGAGGTAGGCGACCACATCGGCGAAATCCTGCTCGATGAAGTGCGGCAGCATGAAGCGATCATGTAATTGCGTGTCCCAGCGTGCCAGCTTGGCCGGTGCATAGGGTTCACGCCAGAAACGCGCCACCAGCGCCCGTAGCAGCAACTGCTGCGCCAGGCTCATGCACGCATGCGGCGGCATCTCGAAGGCACGCAGCTCCAGCAGGCCAAGACGTCCGGTTGCACCATCGGGCGAGTACAGCTTGTCGATGCAGAATTCGGCGCGATGGGTGTTGCCGGTTACGTCGATCAACAGGTTGCGCAACAGACGGTCCACGATCCACGGCGCGACATCCTCACCAGGCTTCGGCATCTGTGCGAAGGCGATTTCCATTTCATAAAGCGAGTCGTTGCGCGCCTCATCGATGCGTGGTGCCTGGGACGTCGGGCCGATGAACAGACCGGAAAACAGGTACGACAGCGAAGGATGGTTGTGCCAATAGCTGATCAGGCTGCGCAGCAGGTCTGGGCGACGCAGAAACGGCGAGTCCGCCGGTGTCGCGCCACCCAGCACGAAGTGGTTGCCGCCGCCTGTGCCGGTGTGGCGGCCGTCGATCATGAATTTCTCTGTGGTCAGACGTGTGAGGCGCGCCTGCTCGTAAAGAAACTCGGTGCGCTCGACCAACTCGTCCCAACTGGCGGACGGCTGCACGTTGACCTCGATCACACCAGGGTCCGGGGTAATGCGGAAGTTACACAGACGCGGATCGCTCGGTGGCTCATAGCCTTCCAGCAGAATCGGGCATTGCAGTTCTTCAGCGGTCGCTTCGATCACGGCCACCAGTTCAAGGTACTCCTCAAGCTTTTGCAGTGGCGGCATAAACAGGTAGAGACGCCCGTCGCGCGCTTCGGCACACAGCGCCGTACGGGTCAGCCAGTCGGCCGACTCGTCGATCTTCGGCGGGCGCTCGGCGTCCGTGTCTGTGGACTTGAGCGCTGAGGTCAACGAGTCGCTGTCGGCAAGCTCCGGGAAGTCCTGGTTATGATCGGTCGGATGAATGAACGGGTACTCCGCCGCCTTGACCCAGGGTTGCGAGGCCAATGGCAGGCGATAGCCCAGCGCGGAATCACCCGGCACCAGACGGCAGTGTTCGTCACGCAAGTACCAGCGGCCACTCTGCCAGCTATCGCCGCCTGCATTACGGCCCAACGGCAGGACCTGACCAATCATCTTGTCCAGCCCCTGAGCGAAGACCTTGCGCAGACGCGCGCGCTCCAGCTCATCACCCAGCCGCGAGTCTTCGGCAGTCACGTTGACCGGCAATGCGCCTTCGCGCCACAGGTAGTAGAAATTGTCTTCGTAAGCCGGAAAAACGAAACGGGCCGGTAGTTTCAGACGCTCGGCAACGCTGGCCAGAAAGCGCCCGGCCAGCTCGTCGGTAGCGCCGTAATCCTGGGTTTCATCGGCTATCAGCGCATTGTTGCGCCAGACCGGTTTGCCATCCTTGCGCCAGAAACAGTTCAGTGACCAGCGTGGCAACTGTTCGCCCGGATACCATTTGCCCTGGCCAAAATGCACGATCCCCAGTGGCGCGTAATGCGCGCGCATGCGCTGAAACAGCTCGGCAGACAGCTCGCGCTTGCGAGGCCCCAGCGCAGCCGTGTTCCATTCGGCACCGTCGCGATCATCGATGGACACGAACGTCGGTTCGCCGCCCATAGTCAGGCGCACGTCGTCACGCGTCAGGTCCGCGTCGATCTGTCGGCCGAGGGACTGAATGTCCTGCCACTGCTCTTCGGTGTACGGCTTGGTGACCCGCGGGGCCTCCCAGATGCGCTCGACCGACATTTCGTGGCTGAAATCGGTTTCGCACGGCTCGACCAGCCCGCTGATCGGCGCTGCGGAAGACGGTTCCGGGCTGCACGCCAGCGGAATATGCCCTTCGCCTGCAAAGAGGCCGGAAGTAGCATCCAGACCGACCCAGCCAGCACCCGGCAGATAGACCTCGCACCAGGCATGCAGGTCTGTGAAGTCGACATCAGTGCCCGACGGCCCGTCCAGCGCCTCGACATCGGCCTTGAGCTGGATGAGATAGCCCGATACAAATCGCGCCGCCATACCCAGATGGCGCAACAGCTGCACCAGCAGCCACGCGGAGTCACGGCAAGAACCTGAAGCGTTTTCCAGGGTGAATTCCGGGGTCTGCACACCCGGCTCCATACGGATCAGGTAAGCGACATCCTGACTCAGGCGCTGGTTGAGACCCACCAGAAAGTCGATGGCGGGTATCGGCTCGCGACTGATGCTGTCCAGATACGCCTGAAATCTTGGGGTCAGCGGCAGTTTTTCCAGGTACGGCGCCAGCTCGCGCTGTTCTTCGCTGGCATAGTTGAAGGGGATGTTTTCGGCGTAAGGTTCCAGAAAGAAGTCGAACGGATTGAACACCGCCATCTCGGCGACCAGATCGACCTCGACGCGAAATTCCCTGGTCTTTTCCGGGAAGACCAGACGCGCCAGGTAATTACCTTGAGGATCCTGCTGCCAGTTGATGAAGTGGTTTTCGGGCAGGACTTTCAGCGAATACGACAGTACGCGCGTGCGGCTGTGAGCGGCCGGGCGCAGGCGAACGATCTGAGGACCCAGTTCGACCGCGCGTTCGTAGCGATAGTGCGTGACATGGTGCAAGGCAATATGAATCGACACGGCGTGCCTCCTGCGAGCCTGAACGGTAATTGAGCCGCGCAAGACTTATGCCATCCGGTCAAAGTCGTGCGCCAACGAGAGTGACATTCCCCGCCCGATCAGGCGCAGCACCAAAATTGTGCTCGCCTGAACTGAAGGTGCAAGGGTCGCACGGAAACGGGGCACACAGGGCAATAAGGTTGGACCCGCACGCAATATTTACTTAGTGCCACAGACAGATTGATGCCTGATTACATCGTCCTCCAATGATTAACCATTATCGGAGCATTTGTAATGACACAGCTAAATCCCGCGCAACAACCGCTTTCAGAACCGACCCAGGCTGTCGGCGCCCACATCGACCTCATGGATCCGGCCGAAAGTGCTGACTACTAGACGACACGAAAAGCATTGCTTGCGGTAATGCAGAGCAGCAATGCCCCTATCAGCCTTGAAGACATTCGGATCAAGCCAGATCCAGCGTCCGGATTCGGCGAATACTGCGCTGAGAAAGCTGCTCTGCCTGCACCGCTCCAAGCCGAAAAGCAGGAGTTGCCGTTTCAGATAGACAGCGATGGCAGCGTCAGCCTGGCATTGATGCTGAGCTATAACTACGGGTTGTCGCTTCCACCATCGCCTGACAAAACGGCAATCAAAACCCTGCTCAATACGCTGGCAGAACTTCGCGCCAGTCAGGAATTGGGGCTTATTGATCAGTTCGACATCAAAATCATGCTGACACCGAAAAATCTGCAGGACCTGAAACGAGCCTGCACCGAGTACCTGGGCAACGAAGGTGGCACGCTGCTAAGCAAGCTGGGTGCTGAAATCATTGCCTCCTGTCCACTGGCACATGTTCAGGACTCCCCAGTGGCGGTTATGGCCCGGGTTCTCAGATCCGGACCGGCAAGGGCATTGGGACAAACGCTGCTGGCACAACTTGATCGGCCTGAGGGAGAAACGTCCGCGTCCCTGATGACACTCATGGACCGGATTTTATGGCATGCCATCAGCAGCGATCTTCAGCAACCTGAGGATCGAAAGCCTGGAGAAATTGCCGGCTACACATTCTCCAGAACAGAAAACCTGGGGCGTAGCCACGCTGACATCCTGAACGATATGCACAGCCACCTGATCAACACGGGAAAGGCGGCGTCGATCAACGAAGCAATACTCGCACGCTTCATACTGGCACTGGAGAACTGCCCTGAATGGATGGTCAACGGTGTTCCCGACGATCTGCCATATGGTTGTACTGAAGTGTGGGTCAATTTTCAGCATGGGGTCACCCTTGCGGAAGCCATCGAGTTTGGTTCTTCACGCTGGATGAGCTTTGACGACCTGATCGAACTGCCAGTGATCTTCAACAAAAAGATGGACACCGAAGAACAGCAGGCAGCCTATCTCACAACCCGCCTGCCCATCCTTCTGGCATGGGCGCAGGCCAACGGTTATATCTGTATTCAGGGCAACCTGCCTTATTCCGAACAAGAGATAGCACAGGCAGTCAGCGCGTTCGAAGAATCCGAAACCGAATCACTTGAAGCTGTGAATGCACTGGTTCGCACAGCGCCAGAACGCAAGGCGATGGCCATCGTCGCCATGACAGAAGCGCGAAGGACGCCTGCAATTCAACAGATACTTGAGCAGGAAGATTACCCATTCCCGCCCATTGATCTACGCCCCAGGCTGGCAGTGCTACGGAAAAGCCATACGCCTGTCTATCGCGATCATAAAGGCACCCTCTCAGCATCCAATCTGCCCTATAACGCTTACGGCATAAAACACGATTCGTCGTCGTTGCTGGATGTCTACATGGCCGGTGAAAACATTGATGACTGGAGACTGCCGGGGCGCGACAGCACGGAAGGCCTGCTTCCCATAAACCGTGAAATGCAGTTGCTGTACAAGGCGCTGCCAGACATCAATCAACAATTCGAGCATGAGTTTCAGGCTTATCTGGCTGATGCCCGCAAGGCTTACGCGACAATCATTAAAAAGTTGCTGACTCAACTGCCTTTCAAGCATCGCCTGGCCATCGAAAATGGTGCCGTATCACTCTACTCGCTCAGACTACCGACCCAAGACCTGATGGCTGTTGCAGAAAGCGAGAAGCATCGAGAACCACTGCGAGGCCGCGCCGGTTTTATCATTGAGGCTGTCTACGAAGGCAAAACAAGGTTCTACGAAGTTTTCCCGCTGTTGATGATGGTGCGTTATCGCCCTGATCTGAAGGCGCTTATCGAGAATGGTGTACCCGGGATCGAGTTCTGGACGATTACATCCACAATCCCGACGCCGGTGATTGTCAATAAGGGAAGAACATTGCCGTTTGATCAAAACGCCTACCTGCGCGGCGATGAACCGCGTGATGGCGCGACCGCCACCATGATTGCAGAAATTGTTGGCGAGCCATTCGGCCCATCGAACACTGAGACAGCCCTGCATATGCCCATAACCACGTTTTCAAAACGCTGTACCGGCATTGCCAGTATTGTCTGCAGCCAGTTGTTCTACGTTAATGAGGATGACCTTTATGCACAATGCAAAGGCATTACCAAAATAGAAAAGGACAAAAGCGCGCCCGGGGCTATCGAAGAGATAACCAATATCCTGATATCTCTGACGCCCTGGCCCGAATTCAAAAGCCTCATGTCCGGAGAGAAAAACCGCATGAGGGCAGGAGCACTAGGAGGGTGTAGACAA
>NZ_LJQT01000338.1:0-1236 GCF_001400515.1 Pseudomonas meliae
AACCCGGGGCGGTTCAGATTGCTTGCCCTTGTTTTGTTTGTGCCTCTGATGTTTGCAGGTGCTTGGCTTGGGTTTGAGATACCTGGAATAGATCACGGCACACGGACAGTATTTTTTGTCGGCTGGATGATCGCGATGGCATTTGTTATCGATCGAATCTGCACAAGAGTATTCAGAGAAAAATAGACATTAGAGCCGGGATCTACATGACCGCGACTGGTATCTGCTATTGCCTCGAAATCTCGCTGAATGGAACCACGGTGGCGTTGACCTTTTTTGGTGTACTTGACGTGCGTGGAGTGACCCCTAATCGCGGTGAGGGCGTGCAGTGCTTGAGTGCTTCAGATTTGGGGAGTCGTGTTCGTCGGCAGGACGCCGGAGAAGGAGTTTTTTTGGAATTGCGGACCACGACTGTTTTTGCGGACCAAAACAAAAAGGGCCTACCGAGCAAAATGCCCTGTAAGCCCTTTATCTATATATGGTGCCCCGAGCCGGGGTCGAACCGGCACGTCCAAAGGACGAGGGATTTTAAGTCCCTTGCGTCTACCAATTTCGCCATCGGGGCGGTAGCGCCAAGAGCAGGGAATATATACACCCGGCCCCCATGAAGCAAGCTTGAAAGCGTCACAAATGACTCGGAGTGCCGCTTTTTTGCCTGCCGGAAATGCTTGGTAAATCATGAGGCTACGAAATTTTATTGGAGCAAAGGCTGACGTGCCGCGTTCAGACGGCTCAGGCTTTGCTCTCTTTCACCACCGCATCGTTCACTACAGCCTCGACCTTGTCAGCCAGTAATCGCAGGTAGCTCGCCAAGGCCACTTCCTCCAGGCGCAGGCCTTTGCGTTGCCGGGAGCGAGGGAGTTTGGCTAGGTTGCCGAGCAGGAAGCCTTCCAGTACTGCGGGGTGGATGTAGCATTTTCGGCAGATGGCAGGGGTGTTTCCCAGTTGTTTCGAGACCGCCTTGACCATATCGACGATGTGCCGCTTGGCGTCGGCCTCCGGCTCCCAATGCAGTTTCTGCAACGTCGCGAGCGCCAGCGCACTCGCTGCCCAGGTCCGGTAATCCTTGGCGGTGAAATCCGAGCCGGTGAGGCTTTGCAGGTAGGCGTTGATATCGGATGACGTCACTGCGTGGCGTACGCCATCTTCGTCCAGGTACTGAAAGAGGTTTTGTCCCGGCAGTTCCATGCAGCGCTTGATCACATTGGCCAAGCGCCGGTGAACCGCCCCGGGTTT
>NZ_LJQT01000018.1:0-1604 GCF_001400515.1 Pseudomonas meliae
CAGGTTGGTTTGTTCGGCAATGCCGTGGAGAACTTCCAGCACAACCTCAATCTGCTGGCCTTGCTGCGCCAGACGCTCGATGACCTGCGCACCGGTTTCGACCTGCCCGGCCAGCGCCTCGATCAAACCGCCGACCTGATTGGACGTGCGGGTGTTTTCATCGGTCGCCTGCTTGATATCGACCACTTGACGCAGGGCTGCCTGCATCGCCTGGCTTTCCGACTGCGCCTCATCGGCCATCTGCTCCAGCGCCTTGAGGCTGGCCGCCACTTCGTCTCGCTGCAGTTCGGCTGCAGCATCGGCGCCGGCGTTGCGCTGGCTCATGACGCCGATTTCCTGCCCGGTGCGCTGCGCCACCTCGCCCGCCTCACGAACGATAGGCTGCAACTTGTCGATGAAGCGATTGACCGCCGCCGACATGTCGCCGATTTCGTCATTACTGTCCAGCTTGACGCGCTTGGTCAGGTCGCCCTCACCCGCCGCCAGATCATTGAGCGCAGCGATCAGCAGATGCAGCTTGCTGACGACTCGACGCCCGAGCACCACCGCCAGTAACAGCAGTACGCCCAGGCCGACCAGCGCCACCCCCATGCCGATCCGCCAGCGCAACGTTTCGGCGGCTTCCTGAACCGCCACACGTGTATTGGTGGTCATTGCAGCACCCGCCGTCTGAGCGGATTGCAAGCGCGTGCGCAAGGCGGTCGAACTGTCTTTGGAGGCACTGGCAAGGCTGTCGGAAACCAGTTGCTCGCCACTGGTTATCAGGGTGGCGAAACGCTTGTCCAGCGCAGCAAGATTTTCCTCGACCGTTGCCGTCGACACTCCCATGCGCACCTTGCCGATCTCGACACCGTTAGGGCTGATAGAGGCCTCGACGTAATACACCGACGGGTCGTTTTTCGCGGCATTGAGGATCTTGTCCATCGCCCGCTCGCCTTCACCCTTGGCCAGCAGCGCCTTGACCAGCGGGTTATCGCGGTTCATGTACCGCGTAAGGTGCTCACCTGCGGCGTCGTCATAGACCACAAACAACACGTTGGGATTGCGTTGGGCGCGTCGGGCAAATTCGGAAAGGGTTGGCGTGTCGTTGTCCCACATGGCGCGCGGGGCAACCGCAGCCAGTAGCTCGGCCATGTCAGTGGCGGACTCTCTCAGGTCTTTTTCCAGCGTGGCACGCAGTTGGGCCTGCTCTTCCTTCAGGCGGGTAGAAAGTCCGACGCTCAAGCGCTGACGCGTACTGGCTGAAAGCGAGTCGAGGCTCGACGTCACTTCGCTACTCGCCAGCTCCAGCTCGGAGGAAAGATGTTGCGAATCTACCCCAAGGCGATTGGCAAGGTCAGCCTCAAGCGCTGTGACTGTGCTCCGGGTAAGAGCAACCGCCACGATGACCTGCACCAAAAGGGCAATGCCCAGGGCAATGAAGACCGGGCGCAGCAGACGGCTTTGCAATAGAGATAAGACAGCAGACACAGGAGAATCCCTCCACCCTCAGCGCCATCAAAATGATGGCACTTTTCTGTCATCTTTGTAGCAAGCGCCGTGCCGTGACACAAGTCTCACTTTTGCCGCGATCGAATCCTGCGGACGCTGAAAACAAAAAGGGC
>NZ_LJQT01000018.1:1614-29290 GCF_001400515.1 Pseudomonas meliae
TTACAAACGCGGCCCTCTTGATACAGCGCGGCGAAGTATTAGCCGAACGGGTGACGCAGCACGATGGTTTCGTTACGGTCAGGACCGGTCGAAATGATATCGATAGGCGCGCCAACCAGCTCTTCGACGCGCTTGATGTAGGCGCGAGCGGCTGCAGGCAACTCTTCCAGGGTCTTGGCACCCAGCGTGGATTCGCTCCAGCCAGGCATCTGCTCGTAGACCGGACGCAGACCCAGGTAGCTGTCGGCGTCAGTAGGTGCGTCGATGACCGCGCCTTCTTCGTTCTCGTAGCCGACGCAGATGTTGATGGTCTCAAGACCGTCAAGCACGTCCAGCTTGGTCAGGCACAGGCCCGAGATGCTGTTGATTTCGATGGCGCGACGCAGGATGACGGCATCGAACCAGCCGCAACGACGAGCGCGACCGGTGGTAGCGCCGAACTCGTGGCCACGCTTGGCCAGGAAAGCACCGACATCGTCGAACAGCTCGGTCGGGAACGGACCCGAACCCACACGCGTGGTGTAGGCCTTGGTGATGCCCAGAATGTAATCCAGGTACATCGGACCAAAACCCGAACCGGTAGCGATACCGCCAGCAGTGGTGTTGGAGCTGGTGACGTACGGATAAGTACCGTGGTCGATGTCCAGCAACGAACCCTGGGCACCTTCGAACATAATGTCCTTGCCGTCGCGACGCATCTCATGCAGCGCAGCGGTGACGTCGAGCATCAGCGGCTTGAGCAGATCGGCATATTCCATGCACTCGTCGAGTGTCTTCTGGAAGTCGATGGCAGGCTCTTTGTAGTAATTGACCAGCACGAAGTTGTGGTAGTCGAGCAGCTCGCCCAGCTTGGCCGCGAAGCGTTCGCGATGGAACAGGTCGCCAATGCGCAGACCGCGACGCGCAACCTTGTCTTCGTAAGCCGGGCCGATACCACGACCGGTGGTGCCGATCTTGAATTCGCCGCGGGCTTTTTCACGCGCCTGGTCCAGTGCAACATGGTACGACAGGATCAGCGGGCAGGACGGGCTGATGCGCAGACGCTCACGCACTGGAATGCCTTTCTCTTCCAGCTTGATGATTTCGCGCAGGAGCGCGTCGGGAGCAACCACTACACCGTTACCGATCAGGCACTGCACGCCTTCGCGCAGTACACCGGACGGAATCAGGTGCAATACGGTTTTTTCACCGTCGATCACCAGTGTGTGACCAGCGTTGTGGCCACCCTGATAGCGAACTACGGCGGTAGCATGTTCGGTCAGCAGATCAACGATCTTGCCTTTGCCCTCATCACCCCATTGAGTGCCCAGGACTACGACATTCTTACCCATAACACTTGTCCTCATTCACGCAAACTTGGTGCCGGCGGCGGCCGGCAGGAATACTCAAGAAGCCAGCGGCATTACCTGCCAGTGCTCGCCATGCTGAATCAATTGCCGGTCACAGTCGGCTTCACGCGCGGCGCTCGCCTGCTGCCCAGGCAAAGCCTGAACCACACGCTGACCTTCACTGCGCAACTGGCAAACCATCTGCCAGAGTGCCGCATCCGTACTGTCCGGCACCCAGATGCCACCAGACGGTAAGACGATTTCTGCCCGCCCCAGGGTTACCAGGGTTTTCAGGTCGGTGGAAAAGCCGGTCGCCGGACGGGCGCGGCCGAAGTCGGCGCCGATGTCATCGTAACGACCGCCCTGCGCGATCGACTGGCCCACGCCCGGCACGAACACCGCAAACACCACACCGGTGTGGTAGTGATAGCCACGCAGCTCGCCGAGATCGAAGTACAGCGGCAACTGCGGGAAACGCGCAGCCAGACGCTCGGCTATTGCCAGCAAGTCGTCCAGCGCGGCCAGCACCGGCGCAGGTGCGCCAGCCAGACGATCACGCGCCGCGTCCAGCACCTCACGTCCACCACACAGATCAACCAGCGCGCGCAGCATTGTTGCGAGCTCTTGCGGGAGATCGGCGGTCAGGGCAACCACTTCATCAATGGCCTTGCGCTGCAGTGCATCGAACAACTGCTGCTCGACTTCTCCCGACAGGCCAGCGGCACGCGCCAGACCACGGTAGATGCCGACATGCCCAAGGTCCATGTGCACATCCGGCACATCGGCCAGTTGCAGCATGGCCAGCATCAGACTGATGACTTCGACGTCACTGCTCGGGCTGGCATCGCCGTACAGCTCGGCGCCCAGTTGAATGGGGCTGCGCGAGGAGGACAGTGCGCGCGGCTGGGCGTGCAGAACGCTGCCCGCATAGCACAGACGGCTCGGGCCTTCACGCTTGAGGGTGTGAGCATCGATGCGTGCAACCTGCGGCGTGATGTCGGCGCGAAAGCCCATCTGCCGGCCCGATTGCGGGTCGATAACCTTGAAGGTGCGCAGGTCCAGATCCGAACCCGCTCCGGTCAGCAGGGATTCGAGATACTCGATATGCGGGGTGACGACAAACTCATAGCCCCAGCTCTGAAACAGATCCAACACCTGACGGCGCGCTACTTCAATGCGCGCCGCTTCCGGTGGCAGTACTTCTTCGATGCCATCTGGTAGCAGCCAGCGGTCGACCGTTGCCATTACGCCATTCCCCTGTGATCCAGGCGGCCAGCCTACAGGCCAGCCTTGAGTGAAGCAGAAAGTGGTGCGCTGTATGACGGGCACGACAAATGCCCGAGACAGGTCTTGCAGACCACTTTCCTCGAAAAATCTTGCCGTGCTCTAATTCAGATACGGCCAATCAATCGTGCAGACGCAAAAAAGCCGGGAATTTCCCGGCTGCCGCATGATACACACGTTTCACCGTACGTTCACCCCACCGGGCGGTTTTGCACTTTGCCGCCCGGCGGGTGATTAATTACGGCTTGGCTTTTTCCAGATAGCGAAAGAATTCGCTGTTCGGATCGAGCACCATCACGTCGCTCTTGTTCGCAAAGCTTTCACGGTAGGCGCGCAGGCTGCGATAAAACGCGTAGAACTCCTGGTCCTGACCATATGCCTTGGAGTAGATCGCGGCAGCCTGGGCATCACCATCACCACGCGCTTCTTCCGACTCGCGATAGGCTTCTGCCAGCAACACACGACGCTGACGATCAGCGTCGGCACGAATGCCCTCAGCCAGCTCGTTACCCTTGGCACGGTGCTCGCGAGCTTCACGCTCACGCTCGGTGCTCATACGCTCGAAAACGCTGCGATTCACTTCCTTCGGCAGGTCGATGGCCTTGACCCGGACATCGACAACTTCGATACCCAGCTCTTTCTCGGCCATGCGGTTCAGCGAACCGGTTATATCAGCCATCAGCGCATCACGCTCACCCGACACGACTTCGTGCAGGGTGCGCTTGCCGAACTGGTCACGCAGGCCCGACTCCAGACGACGCGAAAGACGCTCGTCGGCAATCTGCTTGAGGCCGGAAGTCGCGGTGTAGAAACGCTCCGCGTCCTTCACACGCCACTTGGCGTAGGCATCGACCATGACCGCTTTCTTTTCCAGCGTCAGGAAACGCTGGGTCGGTGCATCGAGGGTCAGCAAACGACCGTCGAACTTGCGCACCTGGTTCACATAAGGAACCTTCACATGCAGACCCGGCTGAACGTCCGCCTGGACCACGCGACCGAATTGCAGCAGAACCGCGCGCTCGGTCTGGGACACTATGTAAAAGCTGTTCCAGGCGATGACTGCCAGTACCACGCCGACAATAAGGGTGATCAGTGATTTGTTACTCATCAGCGAGTCTCCCTGGTACGTACTTCACCACGCTGCTGAGCCTCATTCGCCCGGGCAGCGGCGGCAGCAGCGGCAGCATCATTAGCCGACTGCGATGGCGTACCTGAATTGGAGCCATTGCCGTTACTGCTGCGGCTGCTCTCGATCATCTTGTCGAGCGGCAGATAAAGCAGATTGTTCTGCCCCTTGTCGCCGGTCACGAGCACCTTGCTGGTGTTGCTGAAGACTTCCTGCATGGTGTCCAGATACAGACGCTGGCGGGTAACTTCAGGAGCCTTGCGGTACTCGGCAACCAGTTTGGTAAAGCGATCCGCCTCACCCTTGGCGCGCGAAACCACTTCATCGCGGTAGCCGTTGGCATCCTCAAGGATGCGCTGAGCCTGACCACGGGCTTCCGGAATCACGCCATTGGCATAGCTTTCGGCCTGATTGCGTGCACGCTGCTCGTCTTCACGAGCGCGGATCACGTCATCGAACGCTTCCTGCACTTCACGCGGTGCCGCGGCGCTCTGTACGTTCACCTGAGTGACGGTGATGCCGGTGCGGTAGGTATCGAGGAAGCGTTGCAGACGCTCCTTGATTTCGCTGGCCATCAGTTCACGACCTTCAGTCAGCACCTGATCCATTGCCGTGGAACCCACGACATGGCGCAGCGCACTTTCAGTGGCGTGCTGCAGGCTGATTTCAGGCTGATCGACGTTCAGTACGAAGTCCTGCAGGTTGCTGATCTTGTATTGCACGGTCAGTGGCACTTCGACGATGTTCTCGTCTTCGGTGAGCATCTGGCCCTGCTTGCTGTAGGCACGCTCGCGAGTCACGTTTTCCATGTACTTGCGATCGAACGGCGGGAAGTAGATGTTGAGACCCGGCCCTACGGTTTCGTGGTATTGACCGAAACGCAGCACGACAGCCTGCTCTTGCTCGTCAACAACATAGATAGCGCTGTAGAGCCAGAAAGCGACGAGCACGACCAGGCCGATACCGAGCAAGCCAAAGCCACCGCCCTTGCCTGAACCGCCACCACTGCCGCCGCCATCGCTGCCGCGTTTGTTACCGCCGCCGAACAACCCCTTCAGGCTTTCCTGCAGCTTACGGAAGGCCTCGTCGAGATCAGGTGGTCCCTTGCGGTCGCCGCCACGGCGTTTGCCACCCCAGGGATCTTGATTATTCGAGTTGCCACCCGGCTCATTCCAAGCCATAGCGCTCTCCATCTGATAAAGCAAAGACGCGCCCGCGGCGCGCCGACCAATGCTACAGAATGCTCGCGAAAGCCGTACAACGGCTTTCTCGTGCTTTTATTGCAAAGTGTGTTGCTCGATGAACTCCAGCGGCTGCAATCCTTCGCGACTCACCAGTCGATTGAGTTCAACGCGCGGCAGTCGTACGGCCAACACGCTGGCACCTTCCTCGTCATGCGTTTCGCTCTGCACCGCACCCAATTCAAAAAACTGGGCGCGCAGCCGGGCAAGACTCTGAGGCAAAAGCAGCGTGCCGACAAACAGGTCGTCGCCGAGCAGTTCGGCGATGGCCTGCTTGAGCAGATCCAGCCCTCGACCATCGCGGGCAGACACCCAGACACGCTGCGGCTTGCCATCGGCATCCCGCTGTATCTGAGGCTCCACGCCTTCAAGCAGATCGAGTTTGTTATAGACCTCAAGGATCGGCAAGCCCTCGGCACCGATCTCACCGAGCACGGCCATGACCTGCTCGATCTGCGACATGCGGTCAGGCTCGTGGGAGTCGATCACATGCAGCAGTAAATCGGAGTTGCTCGACTCTTCAAGCGTCGCGCGAAAGGCTTCTACCAGTTTGTGCGGCAGATGGCGAATGAAGCCTACGGTATCGGCCAGCACGATAGGGCCCAGATCATCGAGCTGCAGACGACGCAAGGTCGGATCGAGCGTGGCGAACAGCTGGTCCGCCGCAAACACATCCGAATCGGTCACCGAGTTGAAAAGGGTCGATTTACCGGCGTTGGTATACCCCACCAGAGAAGCCGAAGGGATATCGGCGCGACGGCGTCCACGACGTGCCTGATCGCGCTGGCTGCGAACCTTCTCAAGCCGCCCCTTGATCTGCCGCAGGCGAACCCGCAGAAGACGTCGGTCGGTTTCGAGCTGGGTTTCGCCTGGGCCGCGCAGGCCGATACCACCTTTCTGACGCTCAAGGTGAGTCCAGCCACGGACCAGACGCGTACTCATATGCTCAAGCTGGGCCAGTTCGACCTGAAGCTTGCCTTCGTGGGTACGTGCGCGCTGCGCAAAGATATCGAGGATCAGACCCGTACGATCAAGCACGCGGCACTCGAAAACGCGTTCGAGGTTACGTTCCTGACTGGGCGTGAGG
This sequence comes from Pseudomonas meliae, assembly GCF_001400515.1. Taxonomy (NCBI): domain Bacteria; kingdom Pseudomonadati; phylum Pseudomonadota; class Gammaproteobacteria; order Pseudomonadales; family Pseudomonadaceae; genus Pseudomonas; species Pseudomonas meliae. Next base: position 7,681 of record NZ_LJQT01000018.1, read on the forward strand.
GTGTGATTGAAGATAACGAGATCAGCCTGTTCGGCCTTGACCTGGTCGCGAAGCTCCTCGACCTTGCCAGAGCCAATCAGGTATTTGGCCGATGGCCGATGACGCGGCACGTTGATAAACGCAACGGTATCGGCACCGGCCGATATGGCCAGCTCCTGAAACTCCTGCGGATCTTCGCGCGCCTCAGGGTCCTGACCATCCAGATGAACGAGAATTGCACGTTCACCACCGCTGTGGCGCTCAAAGAACAAGGCAGACTCCTATCAGGCGTTACCTGGCTCGGCGTCTGCGCCGTCAGCGTCGGTAGCGCTGGGAAGGCGAATCGGGCGAACCGGTACGACGGTGGAAATGGCGTGTTTGTAGACCATCTGGCTGACAGTATTCTTCAGCAAAATGACGAACTGGTCGAAAGACTCGATCGTGCCCTGCAGCTTGATACCGTTGACCAGGTAGATCGATACCCCGACCTTCTCTTTTCGCAAGGTATTCAAGTAAGGGTCTTGTAGCGAATGCCCTTTTGACATGTGCCGCACTCCTTTAAGGATCAATAAATAATAAATCGAATTCGATTGGCTTACCGGCCACCCCCCAAGGATAGACGGCTATTGCAGGGACTCAGCTCAATATGGAGACCGATCCCAAGTATTTCAAGGCGCGCGACAGATTGTCGCTGGCCAGACTGTCCAGCCAGTGCAAATCCTCCCAGCTGCGTAGCCAGGTGAACTGCCTTTTGGCCAACTGGCGCGTTGCAATAATGCCGCGCTCCTGCATTTCATCCCGCGTCAGCTTCCCATCCAGGTGATCCCAGACCTGGCGATAACCGACGGCTCTTATCGAGGGCAACCCGGAATGCAGGTCGCCTCTTGAGCGCAATGCCAGTACTTCGTCCAGAAACCCCTGATCCAGCATTTGCTCAAAACGTAGCGCGATGCGTTGGTGCAGCACCTTGCGATCAGCCGGAGCGATGGCAAGGTTCGCGACAGTATAGGGCAATTGCTGACGCCCTGATGCCGCCGCTTCGGTACTTTGCGCAGTTTGTTGCTCGCGGTGTGCCGTCATGCTCATTCCGCTGACCCGATACACCTCGAGCGCCCTGATCAGTCGTTGCGGATCATTGGGGTGAATGCGCGCCGCCGAAACGGGGTCGACCACCGCCAATTGATCGTGCAATGACTGCCAGCCATAGGCCTGTGCATCAGCTTCAAGCTGTGCCCTTACCTGCGCATCGACAGCCGGCATATCCGCCAGCCCGTGCAATAGAGCCTTGAAATACAACATAGTGCCGCCGACCAGCAAAGGAATATTTCCGCGCGCGGTAATTTCCGCCATGGCCGCCAGGGCGTCACTGCGAAAATCGGCTGCGGAGTAGCTTTGCGCTGGGTCGAGGATGTCGATCAGACGGTGTGGATATTCAGCCAGCTGTGCTTTTGAAGGCTTGGCGGTGCCGATGTCCATGCCGCGATAGACCAACGCCGAATCGACGCTGATCAGCTCGCAAGGCAACACTTTGCTCAGTTCTATCGCAAGGTCGGTCTTGCCTGCGGCGGTAGGCCCCATGAGAAAGATGGCCGGAGGTAAAGCATTCATTCATTGACCGCGCAGGAATAATTTATCCAGGTCATTGAGACCCATCTGGGTCCAGGTAGGACGACCGTGGTTACATTGCCCGCTGCGTTCGGTGTTTTCCATGTCACGCAACAGGCCGTTCATTTCCGGGATGGCCAGCCGCCGATTGGCGCGAATCGCGCCGTGACAGGCCATGGTCCCGAGCAACTCGTTCATGTGTGCCTGCACCCGGTCGCTGGTGCCGTACTCCATCAGATCCGCCAGCACATCGCTGACCAGCCGATTGGCCTCGGCCTGCTTGAGCAACGCAGGGATCTGGCGGATCGCCAGGGTTTCCGGGCCAAGCCGCTGCAGCTCGAAGCCCAGGCGCTGAAACGTCGCGATATGTTCTTCGGCGCAGTCCGCTTCACGCTGGCTGACCGCGAGAGATTCGGGCACCAGCAATGGCTGACCACTCAGGCCTTCATTGGCCATCGCTATTTTCAGGCGCTCGTACATGATTCGCTCGTGGGCGGCGTGCATGTCCACCAGCACCAGCCCGTGAGCGTTTTCAGCGAGGATGTAGATACCTTTGAGCTGCGCCAGCGCATAACCCAGCGGCGGGATATCGCCGGGCGACTCCGGCAGCGACGAGGGTGCGGTGCTGGGCAGCGGTGCGAAGAATTCACGGTAGGCGCTTTGCGCTTCGGCCACCGGCACGCCAGAGGTGGGCCGAGGCGTATATTGATACTGATAACCGCTGCCAGCGCCGCCACCGGCAGCAGGCCGGGCAAAAGGCTCGCCCTGCGGCTGTTCCAGCAAGTTGTTGGCCAGACGCATTTCACCCTGCGGCCCGAACTCACCGGCCTCAGGCCCGGAGGGCCGAGGCTCGACGGCGACCGGTACGCTGCCGCCCAGCTGGTTTTCCGGGCGCACATCACCCAATGCACGGTGCAGGGTGCCATAAAGGAAGTCATGCACCATGCGCCCGTCGCGAAAGCGTACTTCATGCTTGGTCGGGTGAACGTTGACGTCTACAGCAGCCGGGTCGACCTCGAAAAACAGCACGAACGTGGGGTGACGGCCATTGAACAACACGTCGCGATACGCCTGACGCACCGCATGAGCGACCAGTTTGTCGCGCACCGCACGCCCGTTTACGAAGAAATATTGCAGGTCGGCCTGGCTGCGCGAAAATGTCGGCAGCCCTACCCAGCCCCACAGATGAAGGCCGTTGCGTTCGATCTGGATAGGCAGCGCCTGCTCCAGGAAGCCCGGCCCGCAGATCGCCGAGACACGTCGTGCTCTGGAAGTGTCGTCATGCGCTTCATGCAGGCTCAGCACGGTCTTGCCGTTGTGACGCAAATGGAAGGCCACGTCGAAACGTGCCAGCGCCATGCGCTTGATGACTTCCTGCAGGTGATCGAATTCGGTTTTTTCGGCCTTGAGAAACTTGCGCCGGGCAGGCGTGTTGAAGAACAGATCGCGCACTTCAACGGAGGTGCCTACCGGATGCGCTGCTGGCTGGACGCGCGGTGCCATGTCACGACCTTCGGTCTCCACCTGCCAGGCCTGATCGGCGTCGCGGGTGCGCGAGGTCAGCGTCAGGCGCGCCACGGAGCTGATCGAAGCCAGGGCCTCGCCGCGAAACCCTAGGCTCATGACGCGCTCGAGGTCCTCCAGATCGCGAATCTTGCTGGTGGCATGTCGCGCCAGCGCCAGCGGCAGGTCATCCGAGGAAATACCGCCACCGTCGTCACGCACTTTCAGCAGCTTGATACCGGCCTGCTCTACATCGACATCTATGCGCCGCGCGCCGGAATCAAGGCTGTTTTCCAGCAGCTCCTTGATAACCGATGCCGGACGCTCGACGACTTCGCCAGCCGCAATCTGGTTGGCCAGACGCGGGCTTAGCAATTCGATGCGCGCAGCGTTCAGGACAGTCTGAGCGTTATCGGCTTCGGTGCCGTCGAGCAGAAGATCGGTCATTGCTGAGTCGCCACCTCGGAACTTGGAATTCGCAGATCCTGGCCAATCTTCAATTCATCGGTTTTCAGATTGTTGGCGCTGCGCAGCGTGGCAATGTTCATGTCATAGCGCGCCGCGAGCATGGCCAGGGTTTCGCCAGAGCGGACCACATGGTTGCGTGGCCCTTGAGCCAGCTTGCCGTTGTCACGCAGCCAGGCAATATAAGTGCCCTGTGGCGGGTTCTGCTGGAAGAACTGCTTTACCCCGGAATTGATCGAACGCGCCAACGCCTGTTGGTGCGACGCAGAACTCAGCTTGTTGGCTTCGTTGGCGTTGGAGATAAAGCCGGTTTCCACCAGAATCGACGGGATATCCGGCGATTTGAGCACCATGAAACCTGCCTGCTCGACGCGCGATTTGTGCAACGAGGTGACGCGGCCAATATTGCTCAGCACTTTCTGGCCTACGTTCAGGCTGGAAGACAGCGAAGCGGTCATGGACAAGTCCAGCAACACCCCGGCGAGCATGCGGTCCTTGTCGTCGAGGCTTACCGCACCGGCACCACCGATCAGGTCGGAACGGTTTTCACTGTCCGCCAGCCAGCGTGCGGTTTCGGAGGTCGCACCGCGATCAGACAAGGCGAACACCGAAGCGCCAAACGCCGCGGTGGACGGCGCAGCGTCGGCGTGAATGGACACAAACAGGTCGGCCCCCTTGGAGCGGGCGATCTCGGTACGTTTGCGCAACGGAATAAAGTAGTCACCGGTCCGCGTCAGTTCAGCGCGATAGCCTTTCTCGGCATTGACCTGGCGCTGCAGCTCCTTGGCGATCGACAGCACTACGTTTTTCTCTTTCTGCCCGGCACCGCCGGAGGCACCCGGGTCTTCACCGCCGTGCCCGGCATCGATCACCACGACAATGTCGCGCTTGCCATTGGGCACCGGGGTCAGCTTGATTTCAGGCTTGGCCGGGCTGACCGGGACAGCGGGCGCGGTATTGGCGGCAGTATCCGGGATCACTGGTGTCGGGTTGGCATCTGCGGCGTTATCGAACAGGTCGACCACCAGACGGTTGCCATACTGCTGGTTCGGCGCAAGCGTAAAGCTTTTGGGCGTCACCGCCTTTTTCAGGTCGATGACCACGCGCAGATCGGTCGGCGTGCGCTGGGCAGAGCGCATGCTGCTGATCGGCGTATTGGCTGTCGATACATTCAGCGGACCACCGAGTGTCGCGCCATTGATATCGATCACCAGACGATCAGGTGAAGTCAGTGTGAATACGCTGTGCTGGACAGGCCCGGACAGGTCGAATACCAGACGTGTGTTGTCCGGTGCTCGCCATAAGCGGACACTTTTTACTTGCGTAGCGGCAACTGCCTCGACAGCCAGGGCCATCAGCAGCAGACCAACTACAGTAACCAGCGCGCGCATGCGCATACCTAACCCCATATCTATTTGAATTCCAAAGCCAAAGTGGCACACCAGCGTTCGCCACGCGAGCCCAGCGGGCTCAATATCACGGACCGACCTTCTCCGTGCGGGCCAATGGTAATGGTCAGGTCAGGCTTTGGCAAAAAGCCTGCACCACGCTGGGGCCATTCAATCAGACAAAGTGCATCGCCGTCGAAGTAATCACGCACCCCCATGTACTCGAGCTCTTCGGGATCGACCAGACGATACAGGTCAAAGTGAAAGACCCGGACGGCACCTATTTCGTAGGGCTCGACCAGCGTGAAAGTAGGACTCTTGACAGCCCCGGCATGCCCGAACCCGCGAATCATTCCCCGCGAAAGAGTTGTTTTTCCAGCGCCAAGATCGCCATCGAGAAAGATGACGCCCACGCCTTCGGTAACCGTTGCCAGGCGTGCACCAAAACTCATCATTGCCTCTTCGCCAACCACATGCAGCGTTAAATCAGACACGGTTGCAGCTCCTCCAATAACTGACGAATGGCAGGAATAATATCGCTGGCAGCCAGCCCGCGACCGTATTCACCGACTTTCTGACCGGCGCTTGCGTGCAGCCACACCGCCAGACAGGCCGCATCGAATGGCGTTAGATGCTGCGCCAGCAGCGCACCGATCAACCCGGCCAATACGTCACCCAGTCCGGCGGTGGCCATGGCCGGATGACCACGGTCGCACAACACCAGTTGCCCGCTCGCATCGGCGATCAGGCTGCCGGAGCCCTTAAGCACACAGACCGTATCGAACTTACGCGCCAGCGCCCGCACAGCAGCGGCCCGGTCAGCCTGAACGTCCTTGATGCCAACGCCCAGCAAACGCGCGGCCTCTCCCGGATGCGGGGTGATGACGCAGCCCTTGGGCAGACTCACCAGACCGGCGGCCAGCATATTCAGAGCATCGGCATCCCACACTTGGGGCCGCTCGGCGTTGGCAGCAGCCGACAGCAGGCTGCGCCCCCAGGACGCCTGCCCTAGGCCGGGCCCGACCACCAATACGCTGGCCGGCTCGATCAAAGCCATCAACTGGTTAGCCGAGCGAATGGCCGCACTCATGATTTCCGGCATGCGCGTCAGGGCGGCCGGAATATGTTCGGCGCGGGTCGCCAGCGTCAGCATGCCCGCCCCGCTGCGCAAGGCGCTTTCGGCGCTGAGCAAGGCAGCACCGCCAAAACCGTGATCGCCACCGATGACCAGCACTCGGCCGAACATGCCTTTATGAGCAGTACGCGGACGCGGTGCCAGCGTCGGCAGACTGGATGCGCCCAGACGTTTCGCGCTGACCGGCACCTGCGCAACCAGCGCAGGGTCGGCGCGCAAATCATCAAACACCAGTTCGCCCACCAGGTCCGCCGCATCGCCTGTCAACAAGCCCAGTTTGAGGCCGATGAAGGTAACGGTCACATCGGCACGCACCGCCACGCCCAGCGTCTGGCCGGTGTCTGCACTCAAGCCCGACGGGATGTCCACGGCGGCGACCGGCAGGCCGCTGGCATTGATCGCCTTGATGGCCGAAACATAGGGCTCGCGCACTTCGCCGTTGAGCCCGGTGCCGAGCAAGGCATCCAGCACCACGCCGCTCAGCGGTTGTCCGGCCCATGCCTGAGTGTCGATGCCGGAAGCTGCCGCGTGCGCCGAAGCGGCATCACCGGTCAATGCAGCCGGGTCGCCGACAGCCAGCACCCTGACTTGCCAGCCTGCCTTGTGCGCCAGCGCGGCCACCAGATACCCGTCACCGGCGTTGTTGCCACGCCCGTCCAACACGGTCAGTTCATTGGCCTGCGGCCAGCGTCGGAGTATCGTCCGCCAGAGCGCCTGGGCAGCGCGCAGCATCAATTCCAGGCCTGGCGTACCGGCAGCAATCAGCCGTGCATCGAGGTCGCGGACCTGCGCAGCGCTGTACAGCGCGTCGGGTAAATGAGGTTTCGTGTCGAACATGCGTCTATAGGCTCCGATGTCTGGCAGAATTATACGCACCTTGGCCCCGGTTTCTCTCTGCGCATGTCCGCTATTACTGCTGTACTTCCCACTTCCGATGATCTCGCCGCCCTTGCCGTCTCAATCAAGGCATGGGGGCGTGAGCTGGGCTTTCAGGAAGTGGGGATCAGCGGTCTGGACCTGGCAGAGCACGAGCAGCACCTGCAACGCTGGCTCGATGCAGGCTATCACGGCGAAATGGACTATATGGCAGCCCACGGCAGCAAACGTTCCCATCCAGACGAGCTGGTGCCGGGAACGTTGCGCGTGGTGTCGCTGCGCATGGACTATCTGCCCGGCGACACCGAGATGGCCCAGCGCCTGACAGAACCGGAAAAAGCCTATGTGTCACGCTACGCCCTGGGCCGTGACTATCACAAGTTGATCCGCAAGCGCTTGCAGCAACTGGCCGAGCGCATTCAACAGGCCATCGGGCCGTTTGGTTTTCGGGCGTTCGTGGACAGCGCGCCAGTGCTGGAAAAGGCCATTGCCGAACAGGCCGGGCTCGGCTGGATCGGCAAGAACACGCTGGTGCTCAACCGCAAGGCGGGCAGCTTTTTCTTTCTCGGCGAGCTGTTTGTCGACATCCCGCTACCGGTGGATGCGCCGCATGCGACGGAACATTGCGGGCGCTGCACGGCCTGCCTGGACATCTGCCCGACGGCGGCCTTTGTCGGGCCTTATGTGCTGGACGCACGGCGCTGCATTTCCTACCTGACCATCGAGCTCAAGACCGCGATTCCAGAAGAGCTGCGGCCACTGATCGGCAACCGGGTGTTCGGTTGCGACGACTGCCAGATTGTCTGCCCGTGGAACCGCTTTGCACGACCAACCGACCAGAGCGACTTTCAGCCGCGCCATAACCTGGACAACGCTGGGCTGGCCGAGCTTTTTTTATGGGATGAAGACAAATTCCTCAGTAGTACAGAAGGCTCGCCCCTGCGCCGCGCCGGGTACGAACGCTGGCTACGCAACCTGGCTGTCGGACTGGGCAACGCGCCCTCCACCATCCCGGTGATCGAAGCCCTGCACGCACGGCGCGACTATCCCTCGGAATTGGTCAGGGAGCATGTGGAATGGGCGCTGCAGAGGCATGGGGTGGCAGACGCAGAGGGCTAACGCGTCTGAGCGGGCCGGGCGACGCTTAACTTGCATGGGAGCGGACTTGTCTGCGAACTGTCGGGAACCGGCAGCAAAAACGGTCGCCTTGGTGCATCAGACACAACAGAGTCAGCAGGTTTCAGGGCCGCTTCGCAGCCCATCGCAGCCGTCGTGACCTCCTGAAGCTCCCACGCCCTCCGGGCAGAAGCCCACTCTGCGGGCATCTCAGGATGTGAATGAAGCAGAGTGCTGCGTATGGGCATGCAGCTCCGGGCGTTCTGCGCCCTCTTCAGGGCTCGTCTTTATAGACGAACTTGGGCATTTCCCAGCGGAATCGGATCGCCAGCAGGCGCAGCAGCAGGCCGCCGAACAAGGTGATGAGCACGGCCTGTTCATCCGGCAGTTGCAGGTACTGGCACAGCAAAAAACACCACGCGACCAGAAATGAAACGCTGGCATACAGTTCGCGACGGAAGATCAGCGGGATGTCGTTGCAGAAGATGTCGCGCAGGATGCCACCGAAGACCCCAGTGATGACACCGCACACTGACGCGATCACCAGACCATGCCCGGCTTCCAGCGCAGTCATGCAGCCGATCAGGGTGAAGGCCACCAGCCCCAGTGCATCCAGCACCAGAAACAACGAGCGCAGGTGGCGCATCAGTGGCGCGATAAAGATCGTCACCAACGCTGCCACACTGGTCAATATGAGGTATTCCGGGTGCTTGACCCAGGGAAGGTCTGAAAAAGCCCCGGTTCCTCTCCAAAAAAATGGACTTTTTCAGAGGATACCCAGGTCAGCGGATAATGGCCGATCAGCACATCGCGCACGGAGCCGCCGCCCAGCGCTGTGACGCAAGCGATCAGAACCACGCCGAACCAGTCCATTCCTCGACGGCCCGCAGACAGCGCGCCAGTCATGGCTTCAGCAGTGATGGCAATGAGATAAAGCATCAGCAACATGGCGGGGACTCTGCGACAAAGGCGCGCAGTCTAACCAGACGACCAGCGCACTGAAAGAGTGCAGCGAAGATTATTCACTGCACGCGCGAGTCTTGATCAAGGCTTGATGAAGTGCTCACGATAAAAGCGCAGCTCGGCAATCGACTCGCGGATGTCATCGAGCGCCAGGTGGGTGCTGCCTTTCTTGAATTTCAGCTCGGGGGACCAGCGCGCCGCCAGTTCCTTGAGGGTCGAGACATCCAGATTGCGGTAGTGGAAGTAGTTTTCCAGCGTCGGCATGTGGCGATACAGGAAGCGGCGATCCTGGCAGATGCTGTTGCCGCAGATCGGCGAACTGCGCTCCGGCACCCACAGCTTGATGAACTCAAGGGTCTGCGCCTCGGCTTCAGCCATGCTGATGGTGCTTTCGCGTACTCGCTGGGTCAGGCCCGAGCCACCGTGCTGGCGGGTGTTCCACTCGTCCATTTTCGCCAGCGTTTCGTCACTCTGGTGCACAGCGATCACCGGGCCTTCGGCCAGGGTGTTCAGCTCGCTATCAGTGATGATCGTGGCCATTTCGATGATGACATCGGTATCAGGGTCCAGACCGGTCATTTCCAGATCGATCCAGATCAGGTTCTGCTTGTTCTGCATGTGTCGACTCCTCAGCGTAGGCGCGCAGTTTAGCTCACCCTGCCGTGCTAGACTCCTGCCGATCAATCGTACTGCCTAATTCATCGGTTACATCACATCGGAACACCCATGGCCAAACGCCAACTCAATCGTCGTCAGAACTGGCGCATCGAAAAAATTCAGGGCGAGCGTGCTGCCCGCGCGGCAAAACGCGAGTCCGCTACGCTTGAAACACTGGAAGGCGGCGACCTCGGCCCCGAACAGACCGGCCTTGTGATTGCTCACTTCGGTGTACAGGTCGAAGTCGAGGCTCAGGAAGGCGAAGCAAGCGGTCAGGTATTTCGCTGCCACTTGCGCGCCAACCTGCCGGCACTGGTCACGGGTGATCGCGTCGTATGGCGCGCCGGCAATCAGGGCATTGGCGTCATCGTTGCGCAACTGCCCCGCACCACCGAACTGCGCCGCCCGGACTCACGTGGCCAGCTCAAGCCTGTGGCTGCCAACGTCGATCTGATCGTGATCGTGTTCGCGCCCATGCCCGAGCCACATGCCAACCTGATTGACCGCTATCTGGTGGCCGCCGAGCATGCCGGGATTCGTCCGCTGCTGCTGCTCAACAAGGCTGACCTGATCGACGAACAGAACGCGCCCGCGCTCAATGCGTTGCTGGCGGTCTACCGCACACTGGGTTACCCGGTGCTGGAAGTGTCGGCGCATCATGGCGATGGCATGCAGACACTGCAAAGCCAGCTTGATGGCCACATCAGTGTGTTCGTTGGCCAGTCCGGCGTCGGCAAGTCTTCGTTGGTCAACAGCCTGCTGCCGGAAACGGATACCCGGGTCGGGCCGTTGTCCGAAGTCTCCGGCCAGGGCACACACACCACCACAACCGCCCGCCTGTTCCACTTTCCGCGTGGCGGCGATCTGATCGACTCACCGGGTATCCGCGAATTCGGCCTGGGGCATGTCAGCCGTGCAGACGTAGAAGCTGGCTTCATCGAATTCAACGACCTGATCGGCACGTGCCGCTTTCGCGACTGCAAGCATGACCGCGAACCGGGCTGCGCCCTGCTCAAGGGGCTTGAAGATGGCCGCGTGCAGCAACAGCGCATGAACAGCTACCGTTCGATCATTGCCAGCCTGCCGCAAGACAGTTACTGAGCACCGAACGCCGCACACAAAAACGCCGCGATGATTATNNTCGATGATCGCGGCGTTTCTGTATCGGTTGCAGCTCAGTTCTGGGCTGGCTCGACCCGCAACTTGCCATCGTCAAAGATATTCAGCTTCTGCCGGATCTCGTGAGGCTGGGCGTATGCCTGTGGGTCTGGCGGTGCCCCGACCGAAGCACCCGGAGCAGCGGGAGTAGCAGGAGTAGCAGGAGCGGCGGGCGCAGGTTTGGGCTGAGGCGCACCACCGGAGTTCTGGTCGCCTTCGATACGCTGCTGAGCCTTTTTGGTCAAAACCACAATGTCGATGCGGCGGTTGACCGGATTGGTCGGGTTCTCGTGATCATAAAGAGCTGACGAGGCATAACCCACCACCCTGGCCACCTGTGAGTCCGGATAGGTACCGGCCACTAGCGCACGACGTGCAGCATTGGCGCGGTTGGCCGACAGTTCCCAGTTACCGAATCCGCCGTTGCCTACAAAAGGTGTCGCGTCGGTATGACCGCTGATGCTGATCTTGTTCGGCACGCTTTTGATGGTGTCAGCCATTGCCAGCAGAATGTCTTCGAAATAAGGCTTGAGACGTGCGCTGCCCGAGTCGAACATCGGCCGGTTGTCAGCGTCCATGATCTGGATACGCAAACCGTCTTGGGTGATCTCGAACAGAATCTGGTCCTTGAATTTCTGCAGTTGCGGGTTTTCCTCGACCTTGTTCTGCAGCTCTTGCAACAGCATCTCCAGACGCTCCTGCTCGACCTCTTCAGCTTTGGTCTCGGAAGTCTCGGCCTCAAGGGGCACGGTGTCAGGTGACGGCGTGGTCTTGACCTCAGGGTTCAGCGTCTGATTCGGCGACATCTCGGGCGAGCCGCCCAGGTCGATCACATACGGCGAACCGCTGTCCGAAAAACCGACCGGGTCCTTGAAGTAACCGGCCACCGCGAGCAACTGTTCGGGCGTGGCAGAAGACATCAGCCACAGCACCAGAAAGAACGCCATCATCGCCGTCGCGAAGTCGGCAAACGCGATTTTCCAGGCACCACCGTGATGTCCGCCACCAAAGCGCTTTACGCGCTTGATGATAATCGGCTGATTATTTTCCATGACTTAGCGACCGCGAACCGCTTGTTCCAGCTCGCTGAAGCTGGGGCGATGCAGCGGGTAGAGAACCTTGCGGCCAAATTCGACGGCCAGCGAAGGCGGCATGCCGGAGGCCGACGCCACCAGCGACGCCTTGATGCTCTCATAGACGTTCATTTCTTCCTTGGCATCATGGGCAAGGCAGGTGGCCAACGGACCGAAGAAACCGTATGCCGCAAGAATACCGAAGAAGGTACCTACCAGCGCCGCACCTACGTGCATGCCGATTGCAGCCTTGTCGCCCGACCCCAGCGACGCCATGGTCACCACGATACCGAGTACCGCCGCCACGATACCGAAGCCAGGCATACCGTCGGCGATACCGGTAATGGCATGGGATGGATGCTCGAGCTCTTCTTTCATGCTCAGCAGTTCCATGTCGAACAAGCCTTCCAGCTCGTGAGGAGCCATGTTGCCGGACGACATGATGCGCAGGTAGTCGCAGATGTACGCGGTCATGCGCTCATCTTTCAGCACACCAGGGTATTTGGCGAAGATCGGGCTGGAGGCGGCGTCTTCGATATCCCCTTCAATCGCCATCATGCCTTCACGGCGGCTCTTGTTGAGGATTTCGTACACCAGCCCCAGCACCTCAAGGTAATAGGCGTGTGTGAAGCGCGAACCGAACATCTTCAGCGACTTCTTGAACACGTGCATGGTCATGTAGCCAGGGTTGGCCTGGAGGAACGCGCCCAGTGCAGCACCGCCGATGATCAAGACCTCGTAGGGCTGGAACAGCGCCATGATCTTGCCATGGGACAGCACATATCCGCCGAGGACACTCGCGATAACGACAATGATGCCGATAATTTTAGCCATAGGAAAAAATACTTTACTGAGTCGGGTTCAGGGACAGTCCGGAAGTTCTTGAATCTCTTCTTCTCCTTATCGGCCTAACTGGGCCAGACTATAGCCGGTTCTTTTGAAAAACCCATTTATCCGCCTCCATAAAAGGAGGAAAATGGCCTCAGCGTCCCGTACGCTGGCGGTTTCCCAGCTCAGATAATCAGCCGCACAGGCCATCGAATGTCGACAGCACACGCAGCACATCATCTCGTTCCGAAAACGCTGGATGCCTGGGTCAAGCTGCTTGACGGCATCGCGTTACCGGTCCCTGCCGTCAATCATGGGCACGTTCGCGCAGCATTGAACGACAGTCGCCGCTCACTGCGTGAAATCGCTGAAATGATGCAGGAAAGCCCCGCACTGGTATTGAGTGTGATGCGCGAGGCCAACCATCACACCCACGGTTTGACCGAGCAGGCCGAGAGCCTCGAGATTGCTATCAACCGCCTGGGGCTGGCGCGTACTGAAATCCTTCTGGGCCGCTTGCCGGCCAAGCCGCCCGAGGAAATTCCCGCGGTCTATCGCCAATTGATTCTGGTCAGCCAGCACGCCACACAACAGGCCAACGGGTTGTTTGCCAGTCGCCTTGCACGACTCTGGCAAGACATCCATATGGGCAGCCTGCTTTTCCTCTCCCCCCTTTGGCCGATGGCGCTGGCCTATCCGAAGCTGCTCGAAGAGCTGGAGTTGCGGGTTATCCACAAGGGCCATTCCAGCCTTGCAGTGGAAAAAGAGCTGTTCGGCGTCAATCTGCTGGAGCTGTGCCTGGCACTCGCCGAATTCTGGCGCCTGCCGATCTGGGTCACGCGCGGTTATAAGTTGCTGATCAACGAGCGACGCGATCTGGCCAAGGTGCTGCGCATCGCCCGCGAAGAACACAGTCCGCTGCAACAGCAACAACTCATGGACGCCGACCCCAACCTGCGGCGCTGGCTGAACCAGCCAGCCAATACTGTTTTGCTGGGTAATGGTCTGGCGCTGGCGGCGCAACATGCCTGGAACAGCCCGCATTGCCTGCGCTGGGAACGGCTGACCAGCCTTTACCTGCAACAGTCGATCAGCGAAGTGCAGCAGCAAGCGCATCAAAACGCTGCCAGCAGCGCGCGTATTCATGCGGAAAAAGACCTCTGGCACCCGGCCGAATCGCTGCTCTGGCCCTGGGATGCGCGCCGTGTAAGGCGCGACAACGAACCAGCGCCACCGCCATCGGCCGACGCCCTGCAGCTATGGCGCAAGCACTGTGCCGAGCTGCTGCAGGACCCCAGCCCGTTCATCAACGCCATGCACTTGACCACCTCGGCCCGCGACGCGTTTATGTCGTGCGGTATGGAGCGGGTCATGCTGCTGATGCTGGACAAGACCTCGACCGTACTGCGCGTCAATCAGATGGCCGGACTGCCGGCCGAAACCGCCTCCTTGCAGCTGTTCATCAAGGAAAGCACCGTGTTGCAACGCTTGCTGACCCAGCCGACGCAGTTGCGCATGACCCCCGCGAACAACGCGCAGTTTGCCGCCCTGCTGCCCGCGCCACTGAAAACCCTGTTCAGTGGCCAGCACTGGCTTATTCGCTCGCTGAGCAACAACGGTAAAGTCATGCTGCTGGTGGTCGCCGACCAGGGTGGTGGGGCCTTGTCGGAAATTTCCGTCCAGGCATTCGGAAAAACCGCGCAATGTATTGAAAGGGCACTTGGCATCTTTAGTCATCGCAAAGCGTGAGGCCTGGCGTACAATTCGCCTCTTTCCTTTCATCGGAGGCTGCAAATGTCCGCATTCACTGGCTTGTCGCTGGTCATCGAACCCAACGATCTGCTTGAGCGTCTAGACGCCCCGGAACTGATCCTCGTGGATCTGACCAGCAGCGCTCGCTACAAAGCCGGGCACATTCGCGGCGCACGCTTTGTCGATCCGAAACGTACGCAACTGGGCAAGCCTCCTGCACCAGGCCTACTGCCCGACACTGCCGATCTGCAGCAGCTGTTCGGCGAGCTGGGTCACAACCCTGATGCAGTCTATGTTGTCTACGATGACGAAGGCGGTGGCTGGGCCGGGCGTTTTATCTGGCTGCTGGATGTCATCGGCCACCACCGTTATCACTATCTGGATGGCGGCGTGCTGGCCTGGGAAGCGCAATCGCTGCCGTTGAGCACAGAGGTTGCGCCCGTTGCAGGCGGCCCGGTCACGCTGACGCTGCACGACGAACCTACCGCCACACGCGAATACCTGCAAAGCCGTCTGGGTGCCGCCAACCTGGCAATCTGGGACGCTCGCGGCCCTACCGAGTATTCGGGCGAAAAAGTAGTCGCGGCCAAGGGCGGACACATACCCGGCGCGGTCAATTTCGAATGGACTGCGGGCATGGACAAGGCACGCAACCTGCGTATTCGTCAG
Source organism: Pseudomonas meliae (assembly GCF_001400515.1). NCBI lineage: Bacteria > Pseudomonadati > Pseudomonadota > Gammaproteobacteria > Pseudomonadales > Pseudomonadaceae > Pseudomonas > Pseudomonas meliae. The sequence goes on from NZ_LJQT01000018.1 coordinate 22,848, forward strand.
GACATGCCAGAGATTCTTCGCGGCCTGGGCATCACGCCCGACAAGGAAGTGATCACCCATTGCCAGACTCACCACCGCTCGGGCTTCACCTATCTGGTGGCGAAAGCGCTGGGCTACCCAAGGGTCAAGGCCTATGCCGGCTCGTGGGGTGAATGGGGCAATCACCCGGAGACACCGGTAGAACTTCCGGAAGTGGCCGCCGCGCCCGCCGAGGCAGTCGAGGTTGCGCAACCCGTCGCGCCTGCGCAGCCAGCACCAGCCGAAACCGTCGAACCTGTCCGCTCTAGCGAACCGCGACAGGCCTCGCAGAAATATTCAGGACACTCATCCTCAGGACCTTCAATGAAAGACCGCTTGTTCATCATCAGTCAGTACCTGTTGCCACACCACCTGCTGTCCCGACTGGCAGGCTGCGTTGCCGAATGCCGCGTACGCTGGTTCAAAAACGCTTTCACTGCGTGGTTTGCCCGCCGTTATCAAGTGGACATGTCGCAGGCCCTGGTCGAAGACCTGACGTCCTACGAGCACTTCAATGCGTTCTTCACCCGCGCATTGAAAGCCGACGCCCGCCCGCTCGATACCACGCCGGGCGCGATTCTTTCGCCAGCCGACGGCGCCATCAGCCAGTTGGGTCCGATTGATCATGGCCGGATCTTCCAGGCCAAGGGGCACAGCTTCAGCGTGCTTGAGCTGCTGGGCGGTGATCCCAAGCTGTCGGCACCGTTCATGGGCGGCGAGTTCGCGACGGTCTACCTGTCGCCGAAGGACTATCACCGCGTCCACATGCCACTGGCTGGCACGCTGCGTGAAATGGTCTACGTGCCGGGCCGCATCTTCTCGGTCAACCAGACCACGGCTGAAAACGTACCCGAGCTGTTCGCCCGTAACGAGCGAGTGGTCTGCCTGTTCGACACCGAGCGCGGACCAATGGCAGTGGTGCTGGTCGGCGCGATGATCGTGGCGTCGGTCGAGACGGTATGGGCCGGGCTGGTCACGCCGCCCAAGCGTGAATTGAAGACGTTCAGCTACGACGAAGCAGCGCGTGCGCCAATCCATCTGGAAAAAGGTGCCGAGATGGGCCGCTTCAAACTGGGCTCCACGGCCATTGTGCTGTTCGGGCCAAATCAGGTGAAATGGGCCGAGCAACTGACCGCGGGCTCCAAGGTACAGATGGGCCAGGCATTGGCAGTTCCGACACAGGCATGATTGTGACTTGAAGTCACAGTGCCTGGCATGGGCGCCCCATTAACAGGGGCGCTCATGCAGTTTAAAACCGGACAGTAATGGCTCCAGGCCATATTTACTGCGTAGTGATGCCGATACTGGTAAAGTCGCCCGATCGGTGCTGTAGGATACTTCGCACTTTCATGGGCGTATGCTCGACATGTCCCCGCTCCGCGATGACGTCAGCCACCCATCTAAAGCCTCCGTCCGGGCCAATGAGTTGTTGGAGTTCGCCTGTCACATGAGTAATTTTAGCCTCCCTCTGCTATTGCGTGCCCCTACGCCGACGCAGTCGAGCCTGACATTCAGTGAAGCCAACCCCCGCGACCTCAAACGCTGGATCTCCAGGCTGCCCAAGGCAAACCTCGGAGAAATGGCGCGCCAGCTCTATCAAGGGCTGACCGAGCTCAACCAGTTGATCACCCCGAGCGAGAACCGCCTGCAATTGCTTGAATTGCTGCGGCCCGAGGTGTACTTCGTCTGCAAGCACCTTGAACGTCACTTTCTCAATCAGGCCATTGTGCTGGACGAGCGGCCGCGCAAGGTCGCCAATCTCTGCCAGGCCCTGCAAAACCATCTGGCGACCGGTTACAAGCAGATCATCCAGCAGGTAGCGCCCCGCTACACCAGGGATCAGGCCGGACTTTTCAGCACCGCTCTGCAACGAGCACTGCATGGGCTCAACGGACCGCTGATTCGCGCCAATCAGCTCTACTGCCCGGTGCAGGACGGTCTGTGGCTCGAACTGCATCAGATCTACCAGATTGCCCGCCAGTACCAGTTGCACAATACGCCGGTCGAAGAGCCTCTGGCTCATCACACCAAGGCGTTGAGTGTGGAACAGACATATGTGATCGCGCTGCTGATGGGGTGTTCGCGCTGCAACCAGATGCGGCAGTTGAACATCGGTAAACTGGCCGATGCACTCGAGGCCTGGAGCCCGCTGGTCAGGCTGCAATCGCCTGCCGGGGACAACAGCCTGTTTGCCCTGGACCCGACGGCAGACAAACCGCCGCTGTATCGCACCCTGTTCAGCGATGAACAATCACCCAGGCTACTGGGTATCGACACCCAGTCGCTGGCAGAGGCAATCAACCAGTATCTGGCCTTGCCGGACGACCAGCGCAGCCCGTCCAGACTGCTGATTCCTACCGGTATCAATACCGACCTGCTGCAACATCTGGCGGCCGCCTGGGGTGATGTGGCCGAACGCACCTTTCAGCGCACGGCAGGCCAGGGCACCCTGAAGCTGTGCATCGGCATGAGCGCACTGCATTTTTATGTGGCTGGTCAGAAGTCGTTCAGCGAACTTCTGCAACTCAACAGCGCAGGCAGTGCTGCGAGTTTTTCGCTGAAGATGGCCAATGATGACGCGGACGATCCGTGGGCGTCTGCCTTCGACACTCAGCGCGGCAAGACTTCATCCGTTCTGCTGCCCTACGAAGAGATCGAATACCCGAAAAACGACGGCGACAGCGACTCGCTTTCCAACAACCAGCATACGTTTCCGACCTTCGACCTGAATATTGTCAACCACAGCCCGGGCGGATACTGCCTGGCGTGGCAGAAGGACGTGCCTCAGCAGTTGCAGGCTGGCGAACTGGTGGGTATTCAGGATGACGCCGGCCAGGGCTGGAGCATTGCAATCGTGCGCTGGATCCGCCAGGTACGCAGCGGCGGCACACAGATGGGGATCGAACTGATCGCCCCGTTTGCCCAACCGTGCGGCATGCAGCTGATTCGCGAACAGCAGAATAGCCAGTACCTGCGAACCCTGATGCTGCCGGAAGTACGCGCCATGGAAAAACCGCCCACCGTGCTCGCACCGCGTCTGCCTTTTCAGGAGGGCAACAAGGTGATGATCAACGTCGCCGGTGAAGAACGCCGCGCGTCACTGAGCAACCGGCAGGTCAGCAGCGCCAGTTACAATCAGTTCGAGTATCAGATGTACGACGCCCCGAAAGCGACCGAAACCGAAAAGGCCAGACCAGATCAGGAGTTCGATTCCTTGTGGGGCACGCTGTAGCGATCACTGCGACAGCCGTCGCGATTGGCCCCTCGCCATCAGGGGCAAACCACCACGGCCTGAGCGTCAGCGCTTTCCTTCGCGGTCGCGAAAACCCAGCAGATACAGCACGCCATCGAGTCCCAGCGTCGAAATGGCCTGTTTGGCCGATTGCTTGACCAGTGGCTTGGCACGGAACGCGACACCCAGCCCGGCAATCGCCAGCATCGGCAGGTCATTGGCACCGTCGCCGACCGCGATGGTCTGCTCCAGGCTCAAGCCTTCCTTGTGCGCCAGCTCGCGCAACAGGTCTGCCTTGCGCTGCGCATTGACGATCGGCTCTACGGCGACGCCTGTTACCTTGCCATCGACCACTTCCAGCTCGTTGGCGTACACATAATCGATGCCCAGTTTTGCTTGCAGCTGCTTGGCGAAGTAGGTGAAGCCACCCGAGAGAATCGCGGTCTTGTAACCCAGACGCTTGAGCTCGGAGAACAGCGTTTCGGCGCCTTCGGTCAAGCGTAGAGAAGCGCCGATTTCATCCAGCACACTGACATCCAGCCCCTTGAGCAGAGCCAGACGCTCCTTGAAGCTTTCGCTGAAATCCAGTTCGCCGCGCATCGCACGCTCGGTAATCTCGGAAACCTGCTCGCCCACACCGGCAGCCTTGGCCAACTCGTCGATCACTTCGGCCTCGATGAGGGTCGAATCCATGTCGAACACAGCCAGACGCCGGTTGCGGCGAAACAGCGAATCCTGCTGGAACGCGATATCTACGTTGAGATCCTGGGCAACTGCGAGGAACTCGGCCTGCATGGCTTTCGGGTCGGCTGGCTCGCCGCGCACGGTGAACTCGATGCAACCCTTGCCCTTGTCGGCCGGCGTGTCGAGCGGCATACGCCCGGACAGACGATCGATCTGATCGATATTCAGCCCGTATTTAGCCGTAATGGCGCTGACGCACTGCAATTGCTCGGCCGTAACCTTGCGGGTCAGCAGTGTGACGATATGACGGGCCTTGCCCTGACCTTCAACCCAGTGCTGATAATCCGCTTCGGACACCGCCGTGAAACGGACCTGCTGATCGAGTTTGTAGGCGGTGAACAGGATGTCCTTGAGCACGGAAGAACCCTGCACGGTATCCGGAATTTCAACCAGGATGCCGAACGACAGGGTGTCGTGGATAACCGCCTGACCAATATCGAGAATGTTCACGCCACCCTGGGCGAGGACGCCGGTGATGACAGCAGTGAGACCTGGACGGTCGACACCTGTGATGTTAATCAGGACGATTTCGCGCAAGGCGCACCCCCATAGTGGAAAAAAACCGCATTCTAACCACATTCAGTGACCACCGGGCACAGGCAGCGCTTTGCCGCTACTGGGTCGCTCGTTATACTGCGCGACAACTTCACCGAAAGAGCCGTGCTCTGTGAACCGGCCCACGCCCGTTAAAACCGATAATTTCTTCCTGCTCATCTTTCGTGCCCTGCGTCATCGCCGTGTACCGATCGCTTTGCGCATTGCCAGCCATAACGTGATCCTGGTCGCTTTGGCGCTGGTGATCTACGCCGGTGTCATGGGTCTGCAATTCAAGCAGGCCATGCATGAACAGGCGGATGCGCTGGGGCAGGCCCTGACGACCCAGACCGCCACCTCGGCCACCGAGCTGTTGGTGTCTAACGACATCCTCAGTCTCAACGTGCTGCTGGGCAATCTGGTCAAGAACCCGCTGGTAGCGCATGCCGCTATCTACAGTGTGGATAACCGCATTCTTGCGGAAGCTGGCCAGCGCCCGAAAAACGGGCTTCTGGGCGAGGCTCAGGGCCTGTATGAAATCAAGATCACGTTTCAGGACGTGATGGCGGGTCATCTGCGCATCAGCCTCGACATGTCACAGTTCCAGCAGCCGATGACCATCAGCCTGCAGAGCATGGGCATTCTGGCGGGCATTCTGCTGGCCCTGGCGCTGGCCCTGAGCCTGCGCCTCGGTCGCCATATCTCCACGCCATTGATGCAGATGCGCATCTGGCTGCGCGACATCGACCCATACACCCCGGCTACCGACCGCCAGGATGAAATAGGCGATCTGGCCCGGCAACTGCGCACCTCGTTCGCACCACCGGTTCCAGAGCCGGAGCCGCTGCCCGAACCCGAGTATGACGGCGACGAGGACGACGGTGACGATCCGTACCTGGAGCCGGAAGAGCGACCTGCACCACCGGTCTCGGCACGCAGCAGCGAACCGAAGCCGCGCCTGCCGGCACCGCCAGTCCAGCGTCGCATTGTTGCCGAAGAAGACGAAGACGACGACGAAGATCCGTTTGCGGACCTGCGTGACAATTCGAATACCGCACCAGTTGCACGCCCTGTGGCTGCGCCGGTAGCGCCCGTCGAGCCGCACAACAGCGCCGTGCTGGCCGTACAATTGGGCGCGCAGGACCAATTGCGCCGCCTGCCGCGCGCACGACTGACCGAATTGCTGCAACGTTATCGCGACTGCCTCGATCAGGTCGCCTCGCTGTATGAAAGCGAGCTGCATACCCTGAACGATGGCAGCACCCTGATGCTGTTTCACAGCCACGAAAGCGGTGATGACTACCTCACCAACGCAATCTGCTGCGGCGAGCTATTGCGTGCCCTGAGCCATGCCTTGCAGATCGAGGTGGCCGACAGCGGCATCACCTTGCAACTTCAACTGGGCCTGACGCTGGGTGAGGGCCTGAGCGGTCTGAGCCAGATCGACCTGCTGCTGACTGAAACGGCGCAGGATGCGTTGGCGCTGTCTCAGCACAGCCGCAACCTGCTGCTGGTTGAACGCCGTATCAACGACGACCCGTTGATACGCCAGCGCGCCCGTATCCGTCCTATCGCCAGCCCTGAAGGCGCATGCTGTGTGGAACGCCTGATGGAGCCCTACCCTTCGATGCTCGAACGCCAGCTGGCGCGCATGCACGAATCCAACAAGGCCTGACCACCGCCTCTCGTTCACATGCGTAAGCACAGGACGAGAGGCGCCCGACCTTGACTGTGGCAGCGCGGCGCAGATCTGTGACGCAGAGCGTCACCCAAGGCATTCCCACGCTGGAGCGTGCGGAACGATAGGTGTCCGCAAGATCACCATCGTGCCCATGCTCCGAGTGGGCATGCCGTTCTGGACGCTCCGCGTCCGATCCTGACGGTGCAGCGCGGCACAGATCTGTGACGCAGAGCG
>NZ_LJQT01000018.1:29318-41656 GCF_001400515.1 Pseudomonas meliae
GTGGGCATGCCGTTCTGGACGCTCCGCGTCCTCCTGACTGCGTGGTGCGTCAGGAACGTCGAGGTGTGAGAAGCGAAGATTCGCGTCCAACAAAAAGCCCGCATCGCTGCGGGCTTTTTTGTTGGGCCAACCCTAGAAGCGGAACACTTCAAGATCGGTACGTATGGGCGAGGCCATTGGAATTCTTGGTTTGTCAGGCTCTTTGGCCTTGGCGACCGGGGGCTTTTTCGGTTCTTCGATCGGCTGCCAGGAAATCGGCTTGATCGCAGTACTGACCTGATCGGCCAGGCGTTGCAACAGCATGCCCTGGGCCTTGACCTGGTCGGCGGAGCTGCCGGCATGGACCTGTTCAAGGTGCACCAGCCGGCTGTCACGAACATGACCTTTACGGTCCAGAAGACGCCATTGCGCATCCAGAACGGCAGGCTGTTTGGCACCGGAGTCCAGACGGGTGATCGACAGTATGACCTGAACGTCCGGTGTGAAGTTGGCAACCGCAGGCACCATGACGACACGCTGGCTGTCCAGCTTCCAGGCCAGCTGACGCAAGAGCAACTGGTCGATATCTGAAGACAGATTGCCCGCCCAGCGCCCGTCAGGCGATGCGGTCAAAGTGCCGTCAGGCTGGCGTTGCAGCAGGGTTTCGCGTTGCAGATAGTCGGCTACCGAAACAGGACCCAGCAATACTGCCAGACCACTACTCTGTTTCGGCTGACCAGGCTCACCGCTATCGAGCTGATAAAGCGCGGTCGGCTGGCGCACACTGCAACCAGCCAGACCCAAAACGCCAGTCATCAGCAAGATCAGGGGAAGGCGTAGAAAATTCATCATCCCATCCAGGTGGCCGCCCCGAGGCAGGCCACAGTATAAGTACTTTCAAGACCCATGCAGGCACTGAGCCACGCATGCACCCCAAGACCCCATATCATCCGTGAATATGCATCATGACTCCAGCGATTATGCATCGTACTTCATGGCAAAACGAAGAACGCTGGTGCCAGATCAATGTTTTCAGCTATTTTCCACCAATAACGCGTCTACGCGCTGGAAGCCTCTTGGCAATTTATTGCCACGTCGGCCACGTTCCCCCTTGTAATGTTCAAGGTCTTCAGGTTTAAGCGACAGCGTTCGCTTGCCCGCCTGGAGAACCAGCGTCGCGCCCTGCGCGATCACCGCCAGATCGGTCACATATTCTTCTCGGCTGGCTACCCGCTCACCCGGAATACCGATGATCTTGTTGCCTTTACCTTTGCCCAACTGCGGCAAATCGCTGATCTTGAACACCAGCAGGCGGCCTTCGGTGGTCACCGCTGCCAGCCAGTTCTGTTCACGGTCGGGCACCGGCCGAGGCAAGATGACTTTTGCCCCGTTCGGCAAGCTCAGCAACGCCTTGCCCGCCTTGTTCTTGGCCTGCAGGTCTTCGCCTTTGACGACAAACCCATAACCGGCATCCGAAGCGATCACATACAGCGCGTCATCTTCGGGCATCAATACGCACTCGAACGTCGCACCCGGTGGCGGTTGCAGTTTACCGGTCAACGGCTCGCCCTGGCCTCGTGCAGATGGCAGGGTGTGTGCTGCCACCGAATAGCTGCGCCCGGTCGAGTCGATGAACACGGAGAACTGATTCGAGCGGCCGATGGACGACGTCTTGAAACCATCCCCTGCTTTGTAGGAAAGCCCGGTGGCATCAATATCGTGGCCTTTCGCGCAACGCACCCAGCCTTTTTCCGAAAGCACGACAGTTACCGGCTCGGTGGGCATCAATTCGTTTTCAGACAGCGCCTTGGCTTCGGCACGGGCAACAATCGGCGAACGACGATCATCGCCATAGGTTTCAGCGTCGGCGATCAGTTCGGCACGGACCAGCTTGCGCAGTTTGGACTCACTGCCCAGCAGCGCCAGAAGCTTGGCCTGCTCTTTGCGCAACGCATCCTGCTCGCTGCGCAGCTTCATCTCTTCCAGACGCGCCAACTGACGCAGACGGGTATCGAGGATGTAGTCCGCCTGGATTTCCGACAGGCCAAAGCGTGCAATCAGTTCCGCCTTGGGATGTTCGGCGGTGCGGATGATGTGGATCACTTCATCCAGGTTCAGGTAAGCCGTGAGCAGACCGTCCAACAGGTGCAGACGATGCTCGACCTTGTCCAGACGAAACTGCAGACGACGACGCACAGTACCGATGCGGAACGTCAGCCATTCGCCGAGCAGTGTCTTGAGGTTCTTGAGCTGCGGCTTGCCATCCAGACCGATGATGTTGATGTTCACCCGATAGCTGGACTCCAGCTCGGTGGTCGCGAACAAATGCTGCATCAGCTCGTCCAGCTCAACCCGGTTGGAGCGCGGAATGATCACGATACGACAAGGGTTTTCGTGGTCAGACTCGTCACGCAGGTCGGCAACCATCGGCAGCTTCTTGGCCTGCATCTGCGCGGCGATCTGCTCCAGCACCTTGGCACCGGAAACCTGATGCGGCAGTGAAGTCACGACAATGTCGCCATCTTCAATGCGGTACACGGCCCGCATGCGCACCGAACCGCGCCCGGTCTCGTAGATTTTCAGCAGGTCGGCACGCGGCGTGATGATTTCCGCTTCGGTCGGATAGTCCGGCCCCAGAATGTGCTCACACAGTTCCGGGACCGTGGCCTTGGGGTCGTCCAGCAGATGAACGCAGGCACTGGCGACTTCGCGCAGGTTATGTGGCGGCACGTCGGTGGCCATACCGACGGCAATGCCGGTGGTGCCATTGAGCAGGATGTTCGGCAAACGCGCCGGCAGCACGACCGGTTCGTCCAGTGTGCCGTCAAAGTTCGGCACCCAGTCAGCCGTGCCCTGGCCCAGTTCGCTGAGCAGGACTTCGGAATAGCGCGATAGGCGCGCTTCGGTGTAACGCATGGCCGCGAAGGACTTGGGATCATCCGGCGCACCCCAGTTACCCTGCCCGTCCACCAGCGTGTAGCGGTAGCTGAACGGCTGGGCCATCAGCACCATCGCTTCGTAGCAGGCCGAGTCGCCGTGCGGGTGGAATTTGCCGAGTACGTCGCCGACGGTACGCGCCGATTTCTTGTGCTTGGCGTCAGCCCCAAGGCCCAGTTCGCTCATCGCGTAGATGATGCGCCGCTGAACAGGCTTCAGGCCGTCCCCGATATGCGGCAAGGCACGGTCCATGATCACGTACATGGAGTAGTTGAGGTAGGCCTGTTCGGTGAAGTCAGCCAGTGATCGGCGTTCTACACCATCCAGGCTGAGGTCAAGGGAGTCGCTCATGCGGGCCTCATTATTTCGTTGACTGGCGCAGCAGCAAGTTGCCGCCACGCTGTGTGAATTCAAGTTGTTTCATGGCGCTCATGCCCAGCAGCACCTGCTCACCGTCCAGACCGGGTGCTACCAGAGCACGCACATTGGTCAGGACAATATCGCCCAGTTGCAAGCGGTCGAGCGTGGTCCGAAAACCCTGGCTGTTGCCATTGGCCGTGCTGACTGTGACCGCAAAGCCGCGTTTCAGGCCCAGGCTGTCAGCCATATCACCGGGTACAGCCACGTCGGTCGCCCCGGTGTCGATCATGAACTCTACCGTCCGGCCGTTGATCTGGCCGGTACTGACAAAGTGCCCCTGACGATTACCCGCCAGTTGCACTTCGATGTATCCGTCACCGTGTTGCGAAGCAACCACCGTATTAGGGTTCTGCTGCTTGTCTTCCCAACTGCCGAAAAAGCGCGTCGCCAGAAACAGGCCAGCAGCCCAGGCCACGATCATTAATATCTTGCCAGCGCGCTTGCCGGGTTGCGGTTGATTCGCGGGCTGGCTCACTGACCGGCGCTCCAGCCCGCTTCAGGCGCAGCGAACCGCCAGACAATCGGGCGTTTTTCACCATCGGCGCGCGCACCGAAGTTATTGTCGATGCCGATCCACGCGCCCTTCTCGTCCACGACCAGCGCCTCGGTCAGGCCGTAGGGCTGATCATAGCGACGCGAAGGCACCATCGCTTCCTTGGCGAACGACCAACAACGTTCGATCTGCCCGGTCTCAAGCCCACGCCGACAGATGCGATAGGCCGCACGTTCGAGCGTGAACAGCTTGCCGTTGTAGAGCGACAGATCGGAAAAGTCCGTAGACACGGTCTTGTGCCCCTGTTCTGCGGGCAACAGGTCTTTACCATCTTCGGACAGCAGCACGCAGCTTTGCCCGCAGCTCCATTGTTCCTTGTCGCGCTGCACAACCAGCAGCCCGCGCTTCTCGCGCTCGGCGGCCAGCCAGATGCGGTCGCCAGAGGCGTTCACGGCAATCCCTTCGAAAATCGCATTGAAGTGTTGCAACATGCCCTGGCCGCGCGCCTGTTCTATCAGTGCCTGCGGCAAGTCCAGCCAGAACGGTGCACCACTGACCGGAACCTTGAGCACCGAGCCATAGGCCTCGCTGACCAGATAACGGTTACCGGCTGCATCACAACTCACGCCTTCGAAATCCAGATCACCACCACGCACCAACGCGGAAAGGCCTGCCAGCGAACGCAGCTTGAGCGGCAGATAGCTGTGCGGCGCAGGTGCGTCAATGCGGTGTGCTTCTGCCTTCCAGGTATTTTGCGACACATCAAGGCTGTACAGCACATTGTCGTCACGGTCGGAAACGGTCCACAGCTGGCCATTGCACATGGCCAGACCCGACAGATTGCCGCCGACCATGTCGTCTACCGGGTGCTCGGATTGCAGTTTCAGGACCTCAAGCGGCGCGGCGAAAACCGGCGCGGCAACCAGGGTCAGGGCGGCGAGCCAGGCTCGTATCAAGTCAGGACCTCGGCGAGGTTGCCCTTCGATTCAAGCCAGGACTTGCGATCACCTGCACGTTTCTTCGCCAGCAACATGTCCATCATTTCCGACGTAGCAGCGAAATCATCCAGCGTGAGCTGCACCAGACGCCGTGTGTTCGGGTCCATGGTGGTTTCGCGCAATTGCGGCGGGTTCATTTCACCCAGGCCCTTGAATCGGGTGACCTGTGGTTTGCCCCGTTTCTTTTCAGCCACCAGACGGTCAAGAATTCCGTCGCGCTCGCTTTCGTCCAGCGCGTAGTAGATTTCCTTGCCAAGGTCGATCCGGTACAGCGGCGGCATGGCCACATACACATGCCCGGCGTCGACCAGCGGGCGGAAGTGCTGGACGAACAACGCACACAGCAAGGTGGCGATGTGCAAACCATCCGAGTCGGCGTCGGCGAGAATACAGATTTTGCCGTAACGCAACTGGCTGATGTCCGCCGCGCCCGGATCAACCCCGATGGCAACCGCGATGTTGTGCACTTCCTGGCTGGCGAGCACTTCGCCGCCGTCCACTTCCCAGGTATTCAGAATCTTGCCGCGCAGGGGCAGGATGGCCTGGAATTCCTTGTCCCGCGCCTGCTTGGCCGAACCACCGGCGGAATCACCTTCGACCAGAAACAGCTCGGAGCGCGCCGGATCCTGTCCGGCACAGTCAGCCAGCTTGCCCGGCAACGCGGGGCCTTGGGTAATGCGCTTGCGTTCAACCTTCTTGCTGGCCTTGAGGCGGCGACCGGCGTTGTTGATCGCCAAGTCAGCCAGTTGCAGGCCCAGCTCCGAGTGGGTATTGAGCCACAGACTGAACGCGTCCTTGACCACGCCGGAAACGAACGCCGCCGCCTCACGGGACGACAGACGTTCCTTGGTCTGCCCGGAGAACTGCGGCTCCTGCATTTTCATCGACAGGACGAAGGCAATTCGCTCCCAGACATCTTCCGGTGCCAGCTTGACGCCACGCGGCAACAGGTTGCGGAACTCGCAGAACTCGCGCATCGCATCCAGCAAGCCCTGGCGCAAGCCGTTCACATGGGTGCCACCCTGCGCGGTAGGGATCAGGTTGACGTAGCTTTCCTGAACGCTGTCGCCACCTTCGGGCAGCCAGAGCAGCGCCCAGTCGACCGCTTCCTTGTTACCGGCGAAGCTGCCGCAGAACGGTTCGTCCGGCAGTCGCAGGAAGTCGCTGACCGAATCCTGTAGATACGAGCGCAAGCCGTCTTCGTAATGCCACTCGACTTTTTCGTTAGTGGACTTGTCTTCAAAGCTGACCAGCAGGCCCGGGCACAGAACCGCCTTGGCCTTGAGTACGTGCTTGAGACGACTGACGGAGAACTTCGGGGTATCGAAATACTTCGGATCGGGCGCGAAATAGACGCTGGTCCCGGTGTTGCGCTTGCCGACAGTGCCGATAACCGCCAGCTCTGTGGCCTTGTAGCCGTCGGCGAAGGTCATTTCATATTCGTTGCCATCGCGCTTGACCCGCACCCGAACCTGAGTGGAAAGCGCGTTGACCACGGAAATCCCTACGCCGTGCAGGCCGCCGGAGAACTGGTAGTTCTTGTTGGAGAACTTGCCACCCGCATGCAGCTTGGTGAGGATCAGCTCGACGCCGGACACACCTTCTTCCGGGTGAATGTCCACCGGCATGCCGCGGCCGTCGTCGGACACCTCAAGCGAGTTGTCGGCATGAAGGATGACCTGTAACGAGCGCGCGTGACCAGCCAGAGCTTCGTCGACACTGTTGTCGATGACTTCCTGAGCCAGGTGGTTGGGCCGCGAGGTGTCGGTGTACATGCCCGGACGTTTGCGAACCGGATCGAGGCCCGAGAGGACTTCGATGGCGTCTGCGTTATAAGAGCTAGCGCTGGGATTGGCCATGGGTTCTCGTTATCAATCTTTCATGGAATTTCGGGGGTTCAATGTTCTTGCGTTCAGTAGGCCGGGCATCGATCGCCTATAGCGCCGACAGGTCGATCTTCTGCAACAGATCGGGGGCAAACCCGGCAAAGCTCAACAACGCTGGCATTTGCTCGGCAAAACCCTGAAAACTGTGGTCGCCGCCCGCCTGAATGCGCAAGGCACAGGCCCGGTAAAACTTCTCGGCGCGACGATAATCAAGGGTCTCGTCACCGGTCTGCAACCACACCTGAAACTGCTGCGGGTCCTGGGGAGCAGGAACCTCCAGCTCGGCCAGTGCCTGAATATGGTCTTCGGTCAACTGCCACTGCTCTCCGGTGTACAGGTTCTGCTGCACGCCGAGAAACCCGTCAAACAGCTGATGCGGGTTGACTGCCGGGTTGATCAGCACCGCCTTGAGGCCATGCTGCTGCGCCAAATGAGTCGCATAGTAGCCGCCGAGCGAGCTGCCGACCAGTAATGGCCGTCCCAGCTCCTTTATAGCGGTTTCAAGCTGCCCCATAGCCTGACGCGGATGGTGATGCAGTTCAGGGACTTGCAGACGATCAGCCAGACCCAATGACTTCATCAGCGCAGCCAACTGACAGGCCTTTCTCGACAGGGCCGAGCTGTTCAAGCCATGGATGTATAGCAGTGAAGGTGTGTCGCTCGTCACGCTGTCGCTCCCGAGTGCAAGGCAAAGCCGTGTAGTTTACAGGGACTTACGCTACAACACCTCACTGGAAACGTGTCCGCCCGCTCATTCAGTAGCCGGTGCCGCCGTAATCGACTTCGAACTCCATGCCGACCACTCTGGAAACAGCGGTTTCCAGCCGTCCGTCGTCATGCAGACGCAACCAGCGATAACCCGGCGCCGTGGTGTCCACCTTGAAATCGGCACTGCCCGGCGCGAACTGAATGCAGGTCGAAGGCGACGCCAGCAGGCGCACGCCGTTACGCATCTGGTCGAACTCCTGATGCACATGCCCCCACAATACGGCCCGAACCTGCGGGAATCGATCCAGCACCGCAAACAACGCGTCAGCATTGCGCAGACCGATGGGTGCCATCCATTCACAGCCGATGGCCACCGGGTGGTGATGCAGGCAAACCAGATGATGCCGGTCAGGCGCTTCGCTCAGCGACTGCTCCAGCAACTGCAATTGCCCAGCGGCCAGAAAACCTGGCACCGAACCGGGCACTGCCGAATCCAGCAGTGTCACCCGCCACCGGCCGATGTTGATGATCGGCTCAAGCAGCCCTTCAGCCTGTGCGACATGCTCCATCTGCGGCAATTCATCATGATTACCGGCAAACCAGCGCGCGGGCGCGGCGATCTGCGTACTTATCCGGCGAAACGCTTCGTAAGACTCGACACTGCCATCCTGGGAGATATCCCCGCTTGCAACCACAAGATCAACCTGCGGCTGCTCGGCGAGGACCAGATCAACGACTTTTTCCAGACTGTCGCGGGTACTCATACCCAACAACGCCCCGTCCGCCTCGGCGAACAGGTGGCTGTCGGATATCTGCACCAGCAAAACTGACGATGAAGGGGCTGCGCTTGGCAAGACCGTCTCCCAGAGAGGATTCAGCGCGATTATGTGGTGTGGCAGCGGGCGGGTAAACCGGGAATGTGAGCGCAGACGAGCATTTGGTCACATTTGCTGATTTGCTCGGTGCTTGAGCACAATTAAAGCAATAAGTCCGGCAGACACCATGCCCGCCAGTCCCGCACCCAAGAGATAGCTCAGCACCCGCTCATAAGGCATTCCAGGCCAGAGATATCCCGCCAACAACAGCTCCAGGACAACGCCAAGAATCATTCCTGCCAGTCCAGCCAGATGAACGATCCACGGCATGAGCCTCAAAGACAGAATACCGATGACCACTCCGGTAATGGCCGTATATAGGAAGTGTTCCCAACGCAGAGCGCTGCCTGTCAGGGTTATCAACCCCAGATAGCTGAAAAGGCTGAGGGTGATTCCCGAGAAGCACGCTAACAGACATCGTGGGGTGCCCAAGTCACTCATTCGTTATACCTGCAAATAAATTCAGGTCGAATGTAAGGCATGTGGTTTCAAATCCAAGGTGCCGGGGGATTTTCAGAAACCACCTACAAGACTGGAGCCTGCCCGCTGTCAGCTGCCGTCACTTATCGGTCAATCCGGTGTGGGATAAATACAGGGCGAAGCCAAGAAGCAGTAGTGCGATAACAATTGAAGAGGCGTTAACGCACTGCCTCAAACTCATGCCCACACGCCAGGCAATGACTCAGCCACTCGCCCAGAAACAAATTGAGCTGGGCTTTTTCGTCCGGTTGATGCATGTCGGCGTTGGGGTAGGGATAAATCCCGCGAAAGCGCCGCGCATGCTCGGCGCCGATGACTTCGGCCATGCGTGCGTCATGGTAGACCTGTACTTCGAGCACCGGCACCGGCAGCCACGGCAGGCTGTGTTCCTGGCGGACTTGCAGGGTGGTGGTGTACGGGCAGTCGAGCAATACCTCGACGGCCAGTACGCCCAGCATCTGGTCACCCTGTGTAACGGCGACGCGGCGTGAGCGCTGTTCGTTGCGCATGTCGGGCAGCAGGCGCATCAGGCGCGCGTAGTTGGCCTCACACGCAGCCTGCAATCCGGCAAGGTCGACACGGTAGCGCTCGCGCAATAGATTCACGACCATAAACCCCTTATCTCCGCACGATTCAGCGCCAGCCATTGCAAGGCGATGATCGTCGACGCGTTCTTGATTGTTCCGTCTTTCATCGCCTGCATTGCGTCATCGAATGACCAGACCGTGACCCGGATGTCTTCGCCTTCAGACTCAAGCCCGTGAATTCCGCCTGCCCCCTCACTGCTGCACTGCCCCAGGTACAAATGAACAAACTCATTACTGCCACCTGGAGAAGGAAAGTATTTAGTGATGGGCCAAAGCGAGCGGAACACCAGTCCAGCTTCCTCCTCTGCCTCGCGATGAGCAACTTCTTCCGGCTGCTCATCCTTGTCGATCAGCCCGGCGACCAGTTCGATCAGCCACGGGTTGCTGGTCTTTTCCATGGCACCCACGCGAAACTGCTCGATGAGCACCACTTCGTCACGCTTGGCATCGTAAGGCAGTACGCAAACCGCATCGTGGCGAACGAAAAGCTCGCGGCTGATTTCCTTGCTCATGCCACCGTCGAACAGTTCGTGGCGCACATGCAGCTTGTCCAGCCTATAGAAGCCCTTGAAGCAGTTTTCACGCTGTATGGTTTCAAAAGCGCTTGGTGCAGATCGTGTGGTCTGGGTCATGGGTTTCTCGCTTGCCGCCGTTTTTGACATCGGGCCATCCTAACGCGCATCGACGTTAAGATGCAGCCCCCTTGAAGATGCAGGGTAGACGGCCGGGACTTAAAACAATTCTAATCTGCCATGATCGAACCGAAGACGTTGTTTACAGTCCAACCAGCCTGCATACGCACAACGCAACCGCCTTTACTGACACTGCCAAGGATCAACATGTCGTTATTGAGGATCACTTCACTGGCTTGCCTGGCCCTGTTGCTCGGCGCCTGCCAAAGCCTCTTCACGCCCAACATGCGCACACCGCTGCAAGTCCAGCGCGATGCCTCCGAGCTGATCAAGCCAGGCTGCACCACGGCGGACTGCCCGCTGGTGAACATCGATACCGTGCATTTTCCCGATGAGCCGCGATTGGACGCCATCGTCCAGAAGACCTTGCTGCAACTGACCGTTGCCGACAGCAGCGCCTCGCCGCCTGCGTCCATCAAAGCCTATCAGGAGCAGTTCCTGAGCCAGGCCCAGGGCCGTAACAGCAGTTATCTGCAAGCCAAGGTACGTGAGCAGCATGACGGTATCGTGGTTGTCGAACTTTCCAGTTATCTGGATACCGGTGGTGCCCACGGCAACCCCGGCCGGGCGTTCATCAACTATTCGCGTCAGCAGCAGAAAGTCCTGACCCTGGCCGACATGATCATTCCGGGCAAGGAAAGCGAGTTCTGGCAGAAGGCCCAACTGGCCCACCAGGGTTGGCTGGTCTCGACCAAGATGAATGAAGACAGCGAGTTCATGAAGACCTGGCCGTTCAAGCGCACGCCACACATCGCGCTGACGTACGGCGCGGTGATCCTCAAGTACTCGGTGGATACCATCGCGCCGTATTCGATGGGTCACATCGAGCTGAAGGTTCCTTACCCTCAGCTCAATGGCATCCTCAAGCCGGAACTGTTCCCCGGTCGCGGTTGATCGCACCGCCGATCAACAGCTGCAGCACGCCAGCGACGATGAGCGCTGGCAGTGTTGCACCGACATCAGGGTAAAAACCGGCCAGCAGATGATAGGTGCTGAGCCCGCCCAGCCATGCCAGCAGACTCATCCAGCGCAAACCGCCCTCCGCTACCTGACCACTGCGACGACGCAGGATGAAATGGTCGACCAGCACCACGCCGAACAACGGCGCAAACACCGAGCCGATCAGCAGCAGGAAGTTCTGGTATTGGGCCAGCGGTGCCAGACAGGCGATCAGCGTGCAGATCACGCCGATGATCAATGCCAAATGCTCGACCTTGATACGTGACAGCAAAGCACTCGATACCGCTGCCGAGTGAATATCGGCGAACGCATTTTCCGTCTCATCCAGCAGAATCAGCAGCAGCGGGATACCCAGACCTGCGCCGGCCAGTGCCAGCAGCAAAGCATTGACCTCGCCGCCAGGGGAGAACGCCAATGTATAGGCAACGCCCAGACCCATCAGCCAGAAGTTACCGATGAAAAAGCCTGCGGCCGTGCCGCCAAAGACGCTTTTCGCGCGTTGGCCGAAGCGCGAGTAGTCGGCAATGAGCGGCAGCCAGGACAGCGGCATAGCGATGGCTATGTCGAACCCCGAAGCAAACGGCAGTGAACCGTCCCCGGATGTCGCCCACAGCGCTGCCAGATCAGCCTTGGTCAGCAGGTTCCAGGTCAGCCATGAACACGCGGCCAGCAGTATCCAGATCCCCCACTTGCGCAAGAATCGGCGCACGAAGGTCAATGGTCCGCTGACCGCCAGCAGAGTGGCCAGCGCTCCAAAAAACAGCGTCCAGAGCAGCGGGCTGGTCCACAGACTGCCCTGCGAAAAAGCCCGATCGCCCAACAGACTGGCGGCGTCGCGCATGACGATGATCTCGAACGAACCCCAACCGATCAGTTGCAGCAGGTTCAACACTGCAGGCAGCGACGCGCCTTTGCTGCCCAGGCTGAGTTTGAGGGCTGCCATGGAAGACAAACCGGTGTCACTGCCGATCACGCCGACACTGGCGAGCAGTAAAACGCCCACCAGCGTGCCGAGGAAAATCGCCAGCAGCGAGCCGGACATGCCCAGCCCCGGTGCCAGCAAGGCCCCGGTTTGCAGCACCATCAAACCGATGCCGAGGGAAAACCACAGGGAGAACAGATCCCGCCCACCGAACACCCGCTGGCTGGCAGGGATGGGGGTGTCGGGAGAATAGGTGCCAGGTGTGTTCACGTTTGTGTCTCGTGTGGGGTGTTGATCGGTGATTCGGGATCGGACGCGGAGCTTCCAGAACAGCGCTACCATGCAGAGCGTGGGATCATCGCAATTATCGTGCGGCGCTCTGCGTCGCATGCAGTTCTGGA
>NZ_LJQT01000469.1:0-1777 GCF_001400515.1 Pseudomonas meliae
TAAATCAGCGGCTCCTTAATGCCGCAACTGCAATGGTACCCCATATTTTTGTGCTTTTCAGGTAGCCGGAATAGTAGGATCTTTCAATCATTACAATCTCACTTGGGTTAAGATTGCCGTCCCGGGCAGCATGCGCTGCTATATGTATCCATTGTTTTTCTTTAACAGGATCGTTTTTAGCAGAATAGAAACGGGAGAAATTCCATGCAGCAAGGGCCAACGCAATCAGGCTCGTAATGAGTAATCCAATAACAAAGTATGGGGCTATTTCCATCGGAAAATACCTCGACAAAAATGTAATAGGAAAGTAGCGATCTATTTTCCTATTTGTGTTTTACCTGAGATGATTTATTTAAGGAAGGTCTGAAAAAGCCTCTTCAAAAATAGAAGCCTGTAAATACAGGCGCTCCACCCCGGTTTCTCTCCTAAAAAAGGGCTTTTTCAGAGGGGTCTTAAATATTCACTCATTCATAGATATTGAGTTACTTTGTTCTTTCAAGCTAGAACGACGCTCAATCACATTGTGAATTCGCTCAGTCACGGAAGACCAGCCTGGCCAGTAATTTGCTTTTTTAAATTGACTGATATCCCAAAAGTCTTCCCACCAAGTACTTTTGTCAACTGTATTGATAACGTTTAGTGGGTGAGTATCCCCTGCCAGTAATTTGGAAAAAACATCTGGCTCAACGAGATAGCCAGAAATCCAGTTATTTTGTGCATTCCCGCCGGTCCAAGCTTTATACAATGCTTTCAAAACAAGACTAAGAGCCGCCAAGCTGGATTCCCCGCCAGCTCCTATAACCTCACTGATATGGTAAGGCGTCGAAAATGTTTGTACGTTCCAGTCTGAATACTGTTTTATGAAAAGAAATTGTCCAGTTTCGCTCATGCTGCGGACAAGATGGAGAGTAGGTATTTTGCCGTCATCAGTAGGCGCGAGGAGAAATTTTGCGCCCGCATTCGCTTCTTCAGGGATGCGAGAGTAGACAGCAGCGTACGGTTTACCCTCTCCGTGCACAAGCCAGTCTCTTTGGCACCCGAATAACAGGGACAGTTGAGTAAGCTCGTCAATTGATGGTTCGTTTTTCCCTAGAAACCAACCTTCCACTGGCTCTGCATAAGACCAGCCCAACGCCTCAGCGATCCGCGACGGCGAAACTTGTCGTGTTGGATAGAGCTTTTCAAGTTCCCTTTTAAGGAGGCTAAGACGCAGCACTAGCTCCGCTAATCGCGAAGACTGCTCTATCTTCTCAGTGATAGGCTTTACCCAAGCTTTTAGGGCCTGCCGGGCCTCTGCTTCAAGAGACCGATCATGCTGTTCTGCAAGGCCGTTGAGCGCTATAAGAACCTCTGGCGGCAGGCTACGGACGGTAATCTTACCGCTGGGACTTTCATTCGAGAACATAGGCTAGCTCCATTGTTTTATGGCCAGCCAACATGCTAAACGGAATGACCTCAAAATGCATCATTCTGTTTTTTCTGTACATATAAACAGCTATTTCGGCTGTATCTCACCCTCGTACTGCTCCAGCCAGACCAGCTGTCTTACGCCTGATTTTCTTGCACAGACGGGCCTGGTTCTCAGTCCGGAGGGTGCTGTTGAGGAACAAGCACCTAAGATACGCAGCCTAACCGACTAACGTTGCGCCAGCTCGTCGCGGACCTTCATGACGGTCGTAGTTGAACACGCAGCGTGCCTCGCTACTGCGCGGATCCCGAAACCTGCAGCCAGCAGCTCTCGCACTCGGTTACGCAGTTCTGCGTCTACGGGTCTGCC
>NZ_LJQT01000231.1:0-842 GCF_001400515.1 Pseudomonas meliae
CCCAAGGTTCTGGAATACGTCAAGAACGCTTTGCTCATCTGCGCAAAATACAGTTTTTGCGCTTTGCCACGCCTTCCCATGCGTAGCGCCTCATACACCCGGGGTAGCTGTCGGCCACAGACGCGGTTGGCCAGAAATCCCAAATACCGGATCATCCGAAAGTGCTTCTCCGGGATGTGCTGCACCACCCGGCGCAGCATGTCGGTCTGGCTCAGCGTTTCCTGCTGATAGGTCTTGGTGCGGTGATCCAGGTAGGTGAAGCTCAACGTGGCTCCGGAGGTGTAGTGCGCCAGACGACTGCCCGAGATGGGCGGTTTTTTCAGGTAGCGGCCCAGGTAATTGACGGTCTTTCGGCCGTTTTTCGTCTTCTTCGACAAGTGTATGTGCCAGTGCTGACCACCGGCGTTGAGCACAAGGTGACGCCAGTCATTTTCGCTCTGCAGATGAGCGTTTTCAGGTGGGACGGTGGTGTGCTCCCACTGACTGAGCAGGTACTGGCGTACATTCCACATCCAGCGTCGACGCAAGGCTGATGGATGAAACGACAGATCTTTCCAGACACCTGCGTCATCGATTCCACCCAAGGTGACCGAGACATGGATGTGTGGGTGCCAGTTAAGTCGCCGGCCGTAGGTGTGGATGGCGCAGAAAACACCCACCTCCACGCCCCGGCGTCGGCCCGCATAGAGCAGGTTGTCGACGGCCAGGCGACACAAGGCATCGAGCCAGTGACGGTTATGAAAGAACAGCGGCCACAGGGTGTCAGGCAATGTGAACACCAGGTGTTGCCAGGTACACTCGGGTAAGCGGTGCTGTTGATTGGCGATCCACTGATCGGTAGC
>NZ_LJQT01000278.1:0-185 GCF_001400515.1 Pseudomonas meliae
CCTAAAAGGGTAGGTCGATCGCCCAAAGGCGACCGACGCACGAATTGCTTACCAGTCACCGCCGCCTTGGCAGTGACCACCACCATTATTTTTAGCGGCAGCTTGGCGAGCAGCGATATACTGCATGGCCGCTATTGAAAGTTTTTGTGCTGGTTTAGTGCTTTCAAAAGTAGTTTTCATGTTTA
>NZ_LJQT01000278.1:202-349 GCF_001400515.1 Pseudomonas meliae
AGACTGCGAAAGCAGTCAATATCAAAAATAAACTCTCTAAATCAGCTAGTCAACGCTTCAGTGCGTCATCGTGACGGGCTGCATTGGATGTCTCCGTAGAATGCTGAGTAGCCATGCTGATTTCTTCGCGTATTGCTGTGGTTAGGG
>NZ_LJQT01000273.1:0-6751 GCF_001400515.1 Pseudomonas meliae
GCGGAGCATTGGCACGATAATCCGATAGTCACTGAAATCCGATAGTCACTGAAGCATGCGGCGCGGGCGTGAGAAATCACTTTCTGGCCGCTTTGGCCACATCAAGCCTGCGCAGGTGGCAGGTGACTTCTTCGCGGTCGTGGTAGAGCTGTTTGCAGCCGATCGACACCCGTACGCCACGCGCCTGAAAGCCTTCTTCGATACGGTCGAGCAATCGGCGTACTTCGGCGTAGCGCTGTTTCATCGGCAGTTTGAGGTTGACCACTGCTTCGCGGCACAGGCCTTCACCCAGCCAGGTTTCCAGCAACGCGGCATTGCGCGCAGGCTTCTCGACGATGTCGCAGACCATCCAGTCCACCGGGTGCCGGGGTTTGTAGGTAAAACCGTCAGCCATCAAGTGCTGGACCAGCCCGGTATCCATCAGGCTTTCCGCCATCGGCCCGTTATCGATGGCCGTCACCAGCATGCCCCGGCGCACCAGTTGATACGTCCAGCCACCCGGTGCGGCGCCAAGGTCCACGCCGGTCATGTCGCCGGAAAGGCGTTCGTCCCACTGGTCTCTGGGGATGAAATGGTGCCATGCCTCTTCCAGCTTCAAGGTGGAACGGCTAGGCGCCTCGCGGGGAAACTTGAGGCGCGGGATGCCCATCGGCCACATGGCAGAGTTGTCCGCGTCGGCCAGACCGAGAAACACTTCACGGCCACTCTTGAAGGTCAGTAACAGACGCGGCTTGCGCGGATCGTCAACCAGCTTGCCTGCCTGCATCAGAGCCTTGCGCAGCGGTGCCTCGAACTTCCTGCAGAAATTCGACAGCTCCTTGCCGTCGTTGGTATCCACGACCTCAAGCCACAGGCTGCCGCAGGCCGGAAACGCCGAAAGCTGCGCAAGGATCACACTGATGCGGTCGGTTTCCGGCAACTCGAGAAACATCCCCCGCGCCCATTGCCGGGGAAAGATCAGCGCGTCGAAACGCTGACCATTCATCAACCGTTCGGCACCATCCGCCTCGGTGCAGATGAATTCGGCAAAGGCGGTATCGGGACGTGCCTTGGCATACCCGGCCACGTCCAGGCGCGCGGCGTGATCAGATATCTCCGAGCAGACTTCGCCCTCAAAACCGGGTCGGCAGTGCATAAACAGTGTATTCATGGGTTACTCCTGGGCGGTGGGCACTCGGGCGTAACCCCGCAGACTTAAAAGCCGCGCATGATAGCCCAATCCAGGAACCACTGGTGCTGCACAACAGTCCACAGCAGTTGAAGCCTGATGCGGCGCTCCCGACCTGATGCACATGGAGCCCGTGAACCGATGTTCGGAGAACAATCCAGAAAGGAGACATTCATGCCCTCCCTTGATAGCCTGAAGAGCCTGAAAACGCTCGAAATCGACAACAAGACCTACCATTATTTCAGCCTGCCGGAAGCTGCCCGCTCCCTTGGCGACCTCGACAAGCTGCCCATGTCACTCAAAGTGCTGCTGGAAAACCTGCTGCGTTGGGAGGACAACAAGACCGTCACCGGTAACGACCTCAAGGCTATTGCCGACTGGCTGACCGAGCGCCGTTCGGACCGGGAAATTCAATACCGCCCTGCCCGCGTGCTGATGCAGGACTTCACCGGTGTGCCGGCAGTGGTCGATCTGGCCGCCATGCGCGCTGCCGTGGCCAAGGCTGGGGGTGACCCGCAACGCATCAACCCGCTGTCCCCGGTGGACCTGGTGATCGACCACTCGGTGATGGTCGACAAGTTTGGCAACGCCGAGGCGTTCGGCGAGAACGTCGACATCGAGATGCAGCGCAACGGTGAGCGCTACGCGTTCCTGCGCTGGGGCCAGAGCGCTTTCGATAATTTCAGCGTGGTGCCGCCCGGCACCGGCATTTGCCATCAGGTGAACCTCGAATACCTGGGCCGCACGGTATGGACCAAGGAAGAGGACGGCCGCACTTACGCATTCCCCGACACGCTGGTCGGTACCGACTCGCACACCACGATGATCAATGGCCTGGGCGTACTGGGCTGGGGCGTGGGCGGTATCGAAGCCGAAGCGGCGATGCTTGGCCAGCCAGTGTCGATGCTGATCCCGGAAGTCATCGGTTTCAGGCTGACCGGCAAATTGAAGGAAGGCATCACCGCCACCGATCTGGTGCTGACGGTCACCCAGATGCTGCGCAAGAAAGGTGTGGTCGGCAAGTTTGTCGAGTTCTACGGCGACGGCCTGGCTGATCTGCCACTGGCAGACCGGGCGACCATTGCCAACATGGCACCGGAATACGGCGCGACCTGTGGTTTCTTCCCGGTCGATGAGGTGACGCTGGACTACCTGCGTCTGTCCGGTCGTCCTGACGAGACCGTCAAGCTGGTCGAGGCGTATTGCAAAGCTCAGGGCCTGTGGCGTCTGGCAGGTCAGGAACCGGTGTTCAGCGACAGTCTGGAACTGGACATGAGTACCGTGGAAGCCAGCCTTGCAGGCCCCAAACGTCCTCAAGACCGTGTCGCGCTGCCGAATGTATCCAAGGCATTCAGCGACTTTCTCGGTTTGCAGGTCAAGCCCGCCAAGGTCGACGAAGGTCGTCTGGAAAGCGAAGGCGGCGGCGGTGTCGCGGTGGGCAACGAGGCTCAGGTCAGCGGTGAAACCCAGTATGAGTACAACGGCCAGACCTATAACCTGAAGGACGGTGCCGTGGTCATCGCGGCGATCACCTCCTGCACCAACACCTCAAACCCCAGCGTCATGATGGCCGCCGGGCTGGTGGCAAAAAAAGCTGTCGAGAAAGGCCTGAAGCGCAAGCCCTGGGTGAAAAGCTCGCTGGCACCCGGTTCGAAAGTCGTGACCGACTATTACAACGCGGCAGGTCTGACCCAATACCTCGACGCCCTGGGCTTCGATCTGGTGGGTTACGGCTGCACCACCTGTATCGGTAACTCCGGCCCACTGCTGGAGCCTATCGAAAAAGCCATTCAGCAATCCGACCTGACAGTGGCCTCGGTGCTCTCGGGCAACCGCAACTTCGAGGGTCGCGTCCATCCGCTGGTCAAGACCAACTGGCTGGCATCGCCGCCTCTGGTGGTCGCCTACGCACTGGCAGGCTCGGTGCGAATCGACATCAGCAGCGAGCCACTGGGCGAAGGGTCGGACGGGAAACCGGTTTACCTGCGCGATATCTGGCCAAGCCAGCAGGAAATCGCCGATGCGGTGGCCAGCGTCAACACCGGTATGTTCCACAAGGAATACGCCGAAGTGTTTGCCGGTGACGAACAATGGCAAGCCATCGAAGTGCCACAGGCCGCCACTTATGTCTGGCAGGACGACTCCACGTACATTCAGCACCCGCCGTTCTTCGAAGACATCGGTGGTCCATTACCGGTTATCGAAGACGTGGAAAACGCGCGCATCCTCGCCTTGCTGGGCGACTCGGTGACCACCGACCACATCTCCCCTGCCGGGAATATCAAGGTCGACAGCCCCGCCGGACGCTACCTTCAGGAAAAAGGCGTCAAGTATCAGGACTTCAACTCCTACGGCTCACGCCGCGGTAACCACGAAGTGATGATGCGCGGCACTTTCGCCAATATCCGCATTCGCAACGAAATGCTCGGCGGTGAGGAAGGCGGTAACACGTTGCATGTGCCCTCCGGCGAAAAGCTGGCGATATACGATGCAGCCATGCGCTACCAGGCAGAAAATACGCCGCTGGTGATCATCGCGGGGCTGGAATACGGCACTGGCTCCAGTCGCGACTGGGCGGCCAAGGGTACTAATCTGTTAGGCGTCAAGGCTGTCATCGCCGAAAGCTTCGAACGGATTCACCGCTCGAATCTGGTCGGTATGGGCGTGCTGCCTTCGCAGTTCAAGAACGGCCAGACCCGCAAGACACTGGGCCTGACCGGCAAGGAAACGCTGAAAATCACCGGACTGACCAACGCCGACGTGCAACCAGGCATGAGCCTGACTCTGCATATCAACCGCGAAGACGGCAGCAAGGAAACCGTTGACGTGCTGTGCCGCATCGACACGCTTAACGAGGTGGAATACTTCAAGGCGGGGGGCATTCTGCATTACGTGTTGCGACAGCTGATCGCTTCCTGAAACGCATTGCCTGACACGCAGCCTGCCCCAGCTTAGGGGTCAGGCTCGTGCATGAAGATTTGTCTAAGCTCAAACCGGCATCGCTGGACGTCGGATAGAATCCTGGGCTTCTTGAAGCAGGATGTATCTCATGAGTACGAGGCACTGGCTGGTTCTCTTTCTTCTGAGTGCTGGCTACGCGCTTGCACTGTCCTATGGCAGCCTTGCCCCTTCTGCGGCCGCAAGTTTCAGCCTGTTGCTCCTCGCCTGGTTATGCGTGGCGTTGCCCTCCCATCAATACATCCGCCTTTTTGGTCACGCGCTGTTTATTGTGACGGGCCTCGCGTTGGCTTTTCATCTGGCACCCGGCTTCAATAGCGCGCAAGTCATCGAGGCCACCCGATTCACGACCGATGCCCAGGTTTTTTCCATGTCGCTTTATCTGGACAAGCCTCTGATCGGCTTCTGGCTGATACTGGCCTGCCCGTGGATCATGCCCAGGGTCGACATGACCCATTCGCTGCAAACCGGCGTTCTCGCGCTGATCGTGACGTCAGCGTTCTGCATGACAGCAGCCGTCATTCTCAACGTTGTAGGCTGGGCACCCAAATGGCCTGATCAAGGCCTGATATGGCTGCTCAACAACCTGTTGCTGGTGACCCTGACCGAAGAACTGTTTTTTCGCGCATATCTGCAAGGCGGTCTGCAGCGCCTGTTCAAGGGCTCTAGGTTTGCGAGCGCACTGTCGATCACCCTTGCTGCAAGCCTGTTCGGGCTCGCTCACACAGGCGCCGGCTGGGAGTGGATAGTGTTGGCGAGCATGGCAGGTGTGGGTTACGGCATCGCGTTTCGTTTTGGTGGCCTGCAAGCGGCGATCATCAGTCACTTCGGTCTGAATCTGGTGCACTTCGGGCTTTTCACCTACCCCATGCTTGGCCGGTAATGCTGACTGCCCGGTCATTTGTGACGCACCGCTCAATTTATCGACACGCCGGCCGATAACACACCATAGTCTTCCGGATCGAAGGATCGAAACCCAATGCGCAACAACCAGCCCATCACTCAACATGAGCGGACTTTTCCTGCCGAGCAGCGACTGATCTCCACCACCGACACCCGCGGTACGATCACGTATTGCAACGATGCCTTCGTCGACATCAGTGGTTACAGCGAGGCGGAACTGCTCGGTGCAGCGCACAACACCGTGCGTCACCCGGACGTGCCACCTGCGGTTTTCGAGCACATGTGGACCACTCTCAAAACCGGGCAGCCGTGGATGGGCATCGTCAAGAATCGCTGCAAGAACGGCGATCATTACTGGGTCAACGCCTACGTAACGCCGATGCTGGAAAACCGCAAGGTGGTGGGTTTCGAGTCGGTACGCATCAAACCGACAGCCGAACAGATCCGTCGTGCCGAGGCGCTTTATGCCCGGATCAACAAGGGCAAGAGCGCGATACCAAGCCGCGACAAGTGGCTGCCGGTACTTCAGGACTGGCTGCCGTTCATTCTGGTCAGTCAACTGAGCTTCCTGATCGGCGTATGGCTCAACTCGCATTGGGGCTTTGCCCTGGCGGCGGCGCTTTCAGTGCCACTGGGCCTGCTGGGGTTGTCCTGGCAGCAGCGCGGCACCAAACGTTTGTTGCGCCTGGCCGAGCAGACGACCTCTGACCCACTCATCGCACAGATGTATACCGACAGCCGTGGCCCACAAGCGCGCCTGGAAATGTCGATCCTCAGCCAGGAAGCACGTCTGAAGACTTGTCTCACGCGTTTGCAGGACACCGCCGAACACTTGACCAGTCAGGCTCGTCAGTCCAACTCGCTGGCCAATGCCAGTTCGACCGGGCTGGAGCGCCAGCGTGTGGAAACCGAGCAGGTCGCCGCCGCGATCAACCAGATGGCCGCCACCACCCAGGAAGTCGCCAGCCACGTAAACCGTGCTGCCGATGCCACCCAGCAGGCCAATGAACTGACGCGTCGCGGCCGCGATATCGCCGGTGAAACCCGCGAAGCCATTCAGCGCCTGTCCACCTCGGTGGGTGAAACCGGCCTGACCGTGACCCGACTGGCCAAGGACAGCGATGAAATCGGCGGCGTGGTCGATGTGATCAAAGGCATCGCCGACCAGACCAACCTGCTGGCCCTAAACGCCGCGATCGAAGCGGCGCGCGCCGGCGAGATGGGCCGCGGCTTTGCGGTCGTGGCGGATGAAGTACGCCAGTTGGCGCAACGCACTGCTGAGTCCACCGGGCAGATCCATGGTCTGATCGCCAAACTGCAGCAGACCGCCAACGACGCGGTACAAACCATGGACGCAGGTCGCCGTCAGGCAGAAGAAGGCGTGGCCCGGGTGCTGGAAGCGGACCAGGCACTGGTGGGCATCAGCGAGGCCGTCGCCAACATCACTGACATGACCACCCAGATCGCCACCGCCACTGAAGAGCAAAGCGCCGTCGCCGAGGAGATCAACCGCAATATCACCACCATCGCCAGCCTGGCTGACCAGACATCGGACGAAGCCCATCGCTCGGCAGTGTTGAGTGGTGAACTGACCGATACGGCAAACTCGCAGTATTCGTTGGTGGAGCGATTTAATCGCTGAGACTTGAGACTGTTTTCAACGCCTCGACAAACTTCGGTTGGTCGGGGCTTTTTTATGGAACGCTAGGAGGGTGTAGACAA
>NZ_LJQT01000063.1:0-9753 GCF_001400515.1 Pseudomonas meliae
TTTTGCAGCGCCTCCCTAGAATCCCGCCCCTGCTGCACCCCTTCAATTACTCTTGGGAAATCTCGAATGAAAAAGCTATGGAAGTTTGCTGCGGTTGCAACTCTGATCGCCGCTACCAGCGGCTGCGTGAGCTACAACGTCAGCCAGCCAAGCGCACCGCTGGAAGGCACGGTCAAAACCGACCTCAAGGCGGACGTCAAGGTAGGCGGTACCATCAGCGGCGAGTCCTCCACCAATGTGTTGTTCAATTTCCTGAGTTTCGGCGGCGATAACCAGTTCGCCGATGGCGTGACATACGGCGGTGCAAGCGGCGGTGGCGGTCTGGGTCTGGCGCTGCCTGATCCTGTCTCGACGACCAAAGCGGCAGCCGCCTTCAAGGCGGTTAAATCCTCCGGTGCCGATCTGATCGTCGCGCCGCGTTACGAAGTCAGCATCAAGGACTACTTCATCTTCAAGAAGGTCGATGTGAAGGTCACCGGCAGCAAAGGCAACATCAACAGCATTCGTTAATGCTGTCGTGATGCTGCTTCCCACGGGAAGCAGCATCCTTGCGTTCAACAAGTGTTTTGTACCGATCTCCCTCGAAATTCATCTTGTCCTACAGGTTTTGGGCCAATAAACCGCTACACTGCCACGCCGATCCTGATCACCGGATCCAGTGCGTACAGAGGCCGAGCATGAAGTTTCGTTTTCTATTGTGGATGCTGGGCCTGCTAATGGCCCGCGCCAGTCGTAACAACCCCGCGTTCCAGCAGCAGTTGGCTGGCAAGGACCTGACATTTCAGTTACAGACCGCAGATGGCAAAATCGCGCGTCACTTCGTGGTGCACGATCAGCGCATTCGCAGTGCCAGCGGTGTGGTTGCAGAGCCAGCCTTTGCCATCTCGTTTCGCGATGCAGCCTTTGGTTTTGACACCCTCCAGGCGAAGAACAAGCAACTGGCGTTCATGAAGGGCATTCAGGACAAGGATATTCAGATCAAGGGCAACCCGGCCCTGGTGATCTGGTTCCAGGGCCTGGTCAAATACCTCAAGCCGAAAAAGAAAGCTGCCTGATCACGGCAGTTGCAGCCCGCCTGCCGCCTTATGCAGCGCCCGAAGGTGCTCGGACACCTGTTTGAGGTTGGCTTCGTTGGCTGCAATTTCCTTGGCGCGTTCAGGCTCCAGCAGGGCGCGCACTTCCTTGTCGAGATCGCCGGTCAGACGCTTGAGTTGTTTCTGGCGTTGACTGCTTTCTGCTTCAAGCCGCTGCCATTCCCCCGCCTGTGGCAAACCGTACCCGCCGCTGCCGAGCAGCTCGGCTGGCCGGCTGAGAAAGCCGCTGCTGGCGAGGATCTCTTGTAGCGTTTTGGTGGCATTGGAGACCTTGCCGTCTTTCACTTCGCGTGCACCGAGATAGCTCTGCTTCACTTCGTCCTGGGCCAATAGCAGTTGCCTGCGCAGGCTGGCCTGCTCCAGCAGCAGAATCGCAGCACTGGTACGCAGATCGGCCTTAGCGAACCACTGACTGCGCTCACTGGCTGGCAGGGCCATCCATTCTTCCACGGTGTTCTGCTTGATCGGCAGGTGCTTCTTCAAAACCTCGAACATGGCTTGATAGCGGTCACGGTAGGAATCGAACCGGTAGCCCAGACGCAATGCTTCTCTGGGGTCGTCCAGCACACTGGTATCGGCCAGCCCGCGGCCTTTGAGGACTTCAAGCAGGCCGTTGGGCAAAATGCTGTCCAGGCCGACGAGCTTGGGATTGTGCGTACCGGCGCGCAGCAACTTGAGGTTTTCAACGGCGCAGTTGTTCGAGAGGAAGTAGTAATTGCCGTCGTAGCTCCAGTGCATCTCGGCAGCGTGCTGAACCAGCCCTTCGATTTCCGGACGCGACAGCTTGATTGGCACGGAGGCCAGGCTGCGCAGTTCGGTCTTGGTGTATTCATCGATGACCTGCGCCAGCGGCAAGACGAACAGCCGTGACGGGTAGGCACCCATCAGGCCGTCCCAGCTCGATAGCTGTACATCGCCGACGAACGCCCGATAAGACAGGACCAGATGCTGGTCGAGGTCCAGGCGGCAGTCCGGCCCGCGAGGACGACCGGGTTTGCAGATCACCAGGCGCAACATGCTGTGGCCCCAGCGGCTCGCCCAGTTCTGATTCGCCTCGGCGAGCAGATAATCCACCGCGTAGACCCGCTCGGGGTCCAGCTTGCCCAGCGGCTCACGGCCGAAGTCGCTGCCGGCATTCAGATAAGGGTAGTACGTGGGGCATTTATCCCGTGCTGCGGGTGCCCAGCCAAAGCGCTCTTTGTAATACGCATACAGCGCCGGGCGACGACAGGCGTAGGCCGGGTCGAGGAGGAAATACTCCATGTTCACGGCCACGAATTCCAGCGGGCTGGTGGTTTCGTAGATATCCGGGCTGCGGGCGACCTGGCCGTTATGTTCCTCGCGTTCACCGCGGCGTCCGACGTATTGCTGCCAGCCCGCCAGGTCCAGCAGGCGAGG
This sequence comes from Pseudomonas meliae, assembly GCF_001400515.1. Taxonomy (NCBI): domain Bacteria; kingdom Pseudomonadati; phylum Pseudomonadota; class Gammaproteobacteria; order Pseudomonadales; family Pseudomonadaceae; genus Pseudomonas; species Pseudomonas meliae. The sequence goes on from NZ_LJQT01000063.1 coordinate 2,493, forward strand.
GTCGTCACTCAGGGTAAAGCGTCGCTCGGTCTGGCCGCGGCAGTCGTCAGGCAGACCTACCTTGCCCAGTGAACTGCTACGTGATGTGCAGCGAAAAATCGCCGCTCGCTCGCTGGGCGACCACAGGCGGGCGCGGTCGTAGACGTGGGTCAGCTCATGCAGGACGGTGGCGAGCAACTCCTGGCGCACCGTTCCGTGTGGACGGCCTGTCTGGGCGGTGGCTGCCGAACCGTCGGTCAACGAGGCCAGCAGGTGGCTGTTGAGGTATAGCTGATAAGGGCCCGCTGCCTGACCATAGGCGTTTTGCGGCATGTCGCTGGACCAGCTTACCTCGACGGTTCGGTCCAGTGCTTCGACGAAGCTGGGCGGCAGCGCGTGCATGGCTTCGTCGAGCAGCGTCTGGCTGGCTTGCTGTTGCGGCGCATCGAGGCCGTCCGTGTGCAGTTCCAGCTTCAGGCTGGCAAAGGCATGCGTCCCGACCAGCGACAGCGCGCCAGCAAGCAGCCAGGCGCAAAATCGCCTCACAATGCGAGGATTGCTTCAGCCAGGGTCTGATCGCTTGCGCCGCGTGCTTCTGGTACGCGAGTGCGCAGTGTATCGAAGGCAGCATCCAGCTGGGCACCGTGGATGTCACCGCCGCTGGCAACGTAACTGGCGGCGTCGTCCTTGGCCTGGAGCACGACTTTGGAGTCGCGAATTGATGTAGTGGTGTCCGAGGTGAAATCAATGGTACGGCCAAACGCGCGAACGATGATGTTGCTCGTGGCTACAACGGTCTGAGCCTGGGCAAAATCGGCCAGCAATAGCAGGCCAAGGGAAGCAGCAATCAGCGGGGTACGCATGTGGTGACGTCTCCAGTTACGCAAAGAGGGGAAAGTGGCTATTGGACGAGGATTGCCTGCGCCAGTTCAAGGTCGCTGGCACGAAGTTTTGTATCTGCCTGACGCAGGGCGTGCAGCGCGGCCTCAAGCCGGGCACAGCGTATATCTCCGTCGCTGGCGATGAACGCAGCAGCGTCGTCTCTGGCAGCCATCATGAGCTTGTTATCGAAAGGTGCTGTTGTGACTTGACTGGTTGCATAGCCGGTCTTGACCAGACCCTGCGTGGTCGTATCGAACGCTTGAACCTGACTGATGCACATCAGGCTGGCAACGGGTGCGATAAACAGAAGGTGCAGTAAACGCATGACTTTCACGAACCGGCAAAACAGGTAGCAAGGCTAGCGCAATGCTCTGGCCAGAGCTACCCCGGCACATGGCCGGGGCACAACGGTCAGATGGCCAGAATGGCCTGAGCCAGTTGGCTGTCGGTCGCTTGCAGTTCAGGCAGAACCTGGCGGATGTGTTGCAGCGCACCTTCGAGGCGAGCGCTACGGATGTCGCCGGAGCTGGCCACGAAGCTGGCGGCATCGTCTCGGGCGGCCAGAACGATCTTGTCGTCTTTCAGAGAGGAGGAAATGTTGGACGTGGCACGTGTCGATGCATTGACTGCATCGACCACTGCGTCAGTGGTCACAATAAAGCTGGAGGCGTTGGCACCTGCAGCAGCAGTCAACAGGAAGGCAGCGCCGAGGGTACGTAGCAGAGACATGATCGAGTTCCATTGTGGTCAAAAGGGCACAGGCTGCCTGCGAGGCCGAAGGGCCGAGGTAGAGCGCTAGACTATCCCACTGATAGCGCGCTTGTCATGGCAGTCGATGGCTGCAGCTTGCACAGTTTGCATTATTTGGTAACTGTACCTGACGTTTTTGATTTATCTGAAACTGTGCTGTTATTGGCAATCTGTTAAGTACCTGCCCGAAAACGACAAAACCCGTCTCGGTTGCCTGAGACGGGTCTTGTATGAAGCAATTCGGGTTGCTGGCGTCTGGGACCAGCGAGCGCTGATTCAGCGCCAGAACGGCTTGCTCAGCTCTTCGTAACGCTGGGATTCGCTGATACCGGCGTCAGCCAGCAGGCGTGCATCCAGACGAGCCAGTTGATGGCGGCTGGACAGGCGACGCTGCCAGAGCATCAGGTTGGCGAATACGCGCAGAGGCAAAGAAGCTTTTGCAGTGGTAACGGTGCTTTCGCTGAACAGGTCGGAACTGATTGTACGTTCCATGGTGTGACTTCCTTCTGCTTGTGGCGGGATAAGTGAGTTGCTTGACTGGTGCCCATTTTCCTCGCACGCGTCCAGCTTCCATAGACACAGTTCACTTGTATTGTGAGGGTTCAGTTAACTGTGATTGGGCACTGTTTTGTTCATAAATGGGGCAACTGTACCGGTAGGCACCATATAAGTGCATTTTGTGGTCGATTATGGTGATTTTGGCGATTTGAGGCAGTTTTATGACCGGTACAGCAGTACAGTTTTTCAAGAAGCTGTTGAGTGCGAGGAGGAAGTGAGTCGGGGAAGGTCTCGTTCACTTCCAACTGTCCTGTTCAGCCCGGCAGCATGCGCCCGGTTTCTTCCAGGTTGATGTGCCAACTCAGTGCTTCGCGCAGGATGTGCGGGGTATGGCCGCCCAGCACGCAAGCGGCTTTGAAATAGGCGTTCAGTGCGTCGCGGTAATCCGGGTGTACGCAGTTGTCGATGATGACCCGCGCACGTTCGCGAGGGGCCAGACCGCGCAGATCTGCCAGGCCCTGCTCGGTGACCAGAACGTCAACGTCATGCTCGGTGTGGTCGACATGGCTGACCATCGGCACAACGCTGGAAATCGCGCCGGCCTTGGCAATCGACTTGGTGACGAATATCGCCAGGTGCGCATTGCGCGAGAAATCCCCCGAGCCGCCAATGCCATTCATCATGCGCGTCCCGCACACGTGGGTAGAATTCACGTTGCCGTACAGGTCGAATTCCAGCGCAGTGTTGATGCCGATGATACCCAGGCGGCGGATCACCTCGGGGTGATTGGAGATCTCCTGGGGGCGCAATACCAGCCTGGACTTGTAGCGGTTGAAGTCGGCAAAGACTTCCGCGTGTTTGGCCGCCGACAACGTCATGGAGCTGCCTGAAGCAAAGGTCAGTTTGCCCGCGTCGAACAGGTCGAATGTCGAGTCCTGCAGCACCTCGGAGTACATGGTCAGGTCTGTGAAGGGGGACGCCAGCAGGCCGTGCATCACGGCGTTGGCGATGTTGCCGATACCCGCTTGCAGTGGCATCAGCTTGTCGGTAAGCCGGTCTTCGCGCACTTCCTTCTTGAAGAACTCCACCAGATGGTTGGCGATGGCCTGCGTATCCGCGTCAGGTGGGGTGACGGTGGACGGTGAATCTGGTTGATTACTGATGACAATGCCGACGATCTTCGCCGGGTCGATCTTCACTGCATGGCTACCGATGCGCGAGTCTGCTTCCAGCACCGGAATCGGCAGGCGCGTCGGCCGGTAGCTGGGTATATAGATGTCGTGCAGACCTTCCAGCTCCAGCGGCTGCAACAGGTTGATTTCCACGATCACCTGCTTGGCCAGAATCGCGAAGCTGGCCGAGTTGCCTACAGAGGTACTGAGCACCAGATGGCCTTCCTCAGTGATCGCAACGCATTCGATCACCGCCAGGTCCACCGCCTTGATCTGCCGATTGCGCAGCATCTCGACGGTATCGGACAAGTGCTGATCGATGAACATCACCGTGCCGTTGTTGATTGCCTTGCGCAGTGTGCTGTCGACCTGAAAGGGCATGCGCCGGGACAGCACGCCGGACTCGGTCAGTTGCTTGTCCAGGTCATTGCCCAGGCTGGCACCGGTCATCAGGCTGATTTTCAGCGGTGTCACTTTGGCGCGCTCGGCCAGCGCATGGGGCACGGCCTTGGCTTCGCCTGCACGGGTGAAGCCACTCATGCCGACGATCATGCCGTCTTCAATCAAGGCGGCAGCGTCGGCTGCGCTCATAACCTTGCTCATCAGGGAGGGCAGGCGGATACGGTCACGGTACATGGATTCTGTCTCGTAGATAGAAGCGAGCGACAAGTCTAGAGCGTTGAACGAGGTTCGTCCTGCTACCAAGGTCGCATTTGAGGGCTCTAATTGGCGGCTTTCAGCGCAAAACACTGTTACGCAGAATGTAAAAAGCCCCGGTCGCCAAGCGAGCCGGGGCTTTAATGTGGCAGGGTCAGGCTAGGCGTTTTCGACGGCCTTCACCATGTCCTCGATCACCTTTTTGGCATCTCCGAATACCATCATGGTTTTATCCAGATAGAACAGTTCGTTATCCAGACCAGCGTAACCACTGGCCATCGAACGTTTGTTGACGATGATGGTCTTGGCCTTGAATGCCTCCAGAATCGGCATCCCGGCAATGGGCGATTTCGGATCGTTCTTGGCGGCCGGGTTGACCACGTCGTTGGCACCGAGCACCAGCACCACATCGGCCTGACCGAATTCGGAGTTGATGTCGTCCATCTCGAACACCTGATCGTAAGGCACCTCGGCTTCGGCCAGCAGTACGTTCATGTGCCCCGGCATGCGCCCGGCCACCGGGTGAATGGCGTACTTCACCGTGACACCACGGTGCACCAGCTTCTCCGTCAGTTCCTTGAGTGCATGCTGCGCGCGCGCGACTGCCAGCCCGTAACCCGGCACGATGATCACGGTGTCGGCGTTGGTCAGCAGGAAGGTGGCATCGTCTGCCGAGCCGGATTTCACCGGGCGGGCTTCCTTGCTACCTGCCGGCCCTGCCGAATCCGTTGCGCCGCCGAAGCCACCGCCGATCACATTGAAGAACGAGCGGTTCATCGCCTTGCACATGATGTAAGACAGGATCGCGCCCGAAGAACCGACCAGCGAGCCCGCGATAATCAGCATCGAGTTGTTCAGCGAAAAGCCGATCCCGGCCGCTGCCCAGCCTGAATAGCTGTTGAGCATCGAGACCACCACCGGCATGTCTGCACCGCCAATCGGGATGATCAACAGCACACCGATCACGAACGCCAGCGCGAGCATGATCGCAAAAGCAGTAAGGCTACCGGTGAACATGAAGGTCAGACCAAAGAACAGTGTGGCCAGACCAAGCACCAGGTTGAGCTTGTGCTGTCCGGCAAACTGTACTGGTGCGCCTTGAAACAGCCGGAATTTGTACTTGCCCGACAGCTTGCCAAAGGCGATTACCGAGCCAGAAAAGGTGATCGCGCCGATGGCCGCTCCGAGGAACAGCTCAAGACGATTACCCGCGGGGATGGCATCGCCCAGATGACCAACGATGCCCAGTGAGTGAGGCTCTACTACGGCCGCGATGGCGATGAATACCGCTGCCAGGCCGATCATGCTGTGCATGAACGCGACCAGCTCAGGCATTTTGGTCATTTCAACGCGCTTGGCCATGATCGAGCCAGCGGTCCCGCCCACCAGCAGGCCGACCACAATGTAGCCAATGCCCGCACTGGTACCTTCAGCGGTAGACAGCGCAGCCAGTTTGAACACCAGCCCGATTGTCGTGATGACCGCCAGACCCATACCGAGCATGCCGAACAGATTGCCGCGGCGTGAGGTGGTGGGGTGTGACAAGCCTTTGAGTGCCTGGATAAAGGAGATCGACGCGATCAGATACAGCAGGGTGACCAGATTCATGCTCATGACTTCGGCGCCTCATCCTTTGCCTTGGGGGCCTTTTTCCTGAACATCTCCAGCATCCGCCGAGTGACCAGAAAGCCACTAAACACATTCACCGCTGCCAGTGCGACAGCCAGCGTGCCCATGGTTTTGCCCAGCGGCGTCACCGTGAGTGCGGCGGCGAGCATGGCGCCAACGATGACGATGGCCGAGATAGCATTGGTGACCGCCATGAGTGGCGTGTGCAGCGCAGGCGTGACGTTCCAGACCACGTGGTAGCCGACATAGATTGCCAGTACGAAAATGATCAGGTTGTAGACGCCGGGGGAAATCAGCTCTTCCATTGGTGTGTCCTCAGCCGTTCTTGCGTACGACTTGCCCGTCGCGGCACATCAGGCATGCGGCGACGATGTCGTCTTCGAGGTTGATCGAGAATGTACCGTCCTTGTCGAACAGCAGCTTCATGAAGTCCAGCAGGTTGCGGGCATAGAGTGCAGAAGCATCGGCGGCGACCAGCGCTGGCAGGTTGGTGTGGCCGACGATGGTCACTCCGTGCTCGACGACGACTTGATCTGCCACAGTCAGCGGGCAATTGCCGCCTTGTGCAGCGGCCAGGTCGATTACTACCGAACCGGGCTTCATCTGCGCCACGGTTTCGGCGCTGAGCAGCACCGGTGCCTTGCGACCGGGGATCAGGGCGGTAGTAATGACGATGTCCGCCAACCTGGCCCGCTCGTGAACGGCTGCGGCCTGGCGTTGCATCCAGCTGGCAGGCATCGGGCGGGCGTAACCGCCAACGCCTTCGGCGCATTCGCGCTCTTCGTCGGTCTCGTAGGGCACATCAATGAACTTGGCACCCAGCGACTCGATCTGCTCCTTCACTGCCGGACGCACATCCGACGCCTCAACCACTGCACCCAGCCGTTTGGCGGTGGCGATGGCCTGCAGACCGGCAACGCCTGCGCCCAGGATCAGCACCCGTGCGGCTTTGACAGTGCCGGCAGCGGTCATCAGCATGGGCATGAGGCGCGGGTAGTGGTGTGCGGCAAGCAGCACGGCCTTATAGCCCGCGATATTGGCCTGCGAAGACAGCACATCAAGGCTCTGCGCGCGGGAAGTGCGCGGTGCGGCTTCCAGGGCGAACGCGGTGATGCCCTGTGCGGCCATCTTGCCGATGAGTTCATTGTTGAAGGGGTTGAGCATGCCGATGACCACCGAGCCGCTCTTGATCAGGCTCAGCTCATTATCGTCGGGCGCTACAACCTTGAGGATCAACTCGCCCGCAAACGCTTCGTTCGCGCTCCCAATCACAGCGCCTGCAGCTTCGTAAGCGCTGTCCGGAACGCTGGCCTGAATGCCTGCGCCGCTCTGCACGGTAATCCTGTGCCCTTGGCTGATCAGCTTTTAGCTACCCGGGTTTCGCCCGCTTGCGTTTCGAGAGGAACACCAATGTGCACGACAAATCTCCTGCGCGATTTTTTATCGTTCGTATGTAGGCCAGTGCACTACGGCTGGTGCATCTGGCATGGCCAGGCAGCACGCCCCTTTGCAGCAGGGGCGGGGCATTTTGCAGGCGAAGTTTGCGGGCTTCAATACATTCTGTAACGAAACTATAGATGAACTACAAGTCACACTGTGACCTATTGTCGCAGTAATTGGATGCAGGCCATTGCCTGTATGGGTTTTGGCGCTATTCCGTACAAAAAAGGTGATTAAGGAAGGTCTGAAGTAGC
>NZ_LJQT01000342.1:0-737 GCF_001400515.1 Pseudomonas meliae
ACTACCCCACCCGTTCAGGCTCCCGTTGGTCAACCTGCTGATGGCCGCGCCTCGAGTGTGCAATATGGTGTACATCAGATATCTGCGGTCCCGCAGGGGCCGCAAGCCGGAGAGCCCTTAAAACCAGAACATGAGGATGGTTCATGATGGGGAGTGCGCGTATGAATTCAGTGTGTGCTGTCTTCCCCGATCTGTGCTGCATAGCGCGCGAGCACTACGTAAGTGAGTGTTCGGACCTCACTCAAGCTTGGTTCGTGTTTCTACATTTCGTGGTCAATGGGGCTGCTACTGGAGAGCGGGACTCTTGCCTGCCCCAAGCTGACCCCTTACTCTGCAATCCAAATGAATTTGATCTGGAAGGAACGCCACCATGGCTCTGACGAAAGACCAATTGGTTGCCGGTATTGCAGAAGCTATCGATGCGCCAAAAACCACCGCGCGTAAGGCTCTTGAGCAATTGGGACAGATCGTTGCCGACCAACTGGAAAGCGGTGCAGAAATCACTCTACCGGGCATAGGCAAACTGAAAGTTGCAGAGCGTCCAGCACGCACTGGCCGCAACCCTTCGACTGGTGCTGCTATCGAAATTGCTGCCAAGAAAGCCATCAAGTTCGTCCCGGCCAAAGTGCTGAACGACTCGATCAACAAGGGGTTGTAAGCCGGAACCGCCGAAATTTCCGTCATGGGCGGAAAGCCAGTAATGGTGCGGATTGACGCCAAACATTTGTTTCCCGGCA
>NZ_LJQT01000126.1:0-2050 GCF_001400515.1 Pseudomonas meliae
GTTGGCTGTTCCATTGCTCCCCGGCGCCCTAGAACGGAGCCTCAGGCACCACGGATTTCATCGGTACAAACGCTGCCGTGCAATCGACCGGTGTTCCGTTACCAGGACTTCCGGACACCGTGACGTCATCCTTTATCGAAGGCACCAGTTTGTTGGCGAAACTGACCGGCCCTGGCCCCAATATGAAGTGGGTCGAGGTGAGTCCGGTGAAGCTGGGTTGGGTTCCGTCAAAGACAACGTTATCCAGCGTGATGGAAATCGGTCGTTTTTGGCCGTTGTCATTGTATCCGACAAAAGTCGCCTTACCGCCACCGAAGCGTTGGCTGCCCAGGTAGTGGAAGCCTTTCACGGTGATACCACTGAAATCAGGGTACGAGGTTCCGCCGGCGCTGCCGTAGTTGGTGTCGAACACTAGCGGGAATTTGACGTTGCGCATGCATATGTTCGCGTAGCTGACGCTGTCGACGGTCCCTCCGCTCTTGGCTCCTGACTTTATTCTCAATCCAATGCCGTCCTGGCTGTCTGCGCCATCTGCTGCCAGATCCACAACGCTGACATTGTGTACGCCGCCGCTGGTTTCACTGCCGATGGACAAGCCGTGCCCATAGTAAAAGTGATTGTGCGCGAACATCAGGTCCCGGCTGCCGGGGAGGCGGCTGGACTTTATCGCTACGTTGTCATCGCCTGTACTGATATAGGAGTAGGCCAGCAGTACCTTGTTTGATTGGCCGGGGTCGAAGCCATCGGTGTTCTTCACGGTTTCAGGGGTAAAGCAGGTGCCCGGTGTCTTCTGGTCGGGCGTCGAACCGGTCGGGCAGTGATAACCCTCAACCGTATAGACACGGCTGGGATTCAAAATCTTGATCCCCCAGACCGTCACCCCTGTCACGCCGTCAGTCACAATGTTGAAGGCCGGCGCGTTTTGCAGCGTTAGCCCCTGGATGACAAAGTCTGTCCCCCCACTGACCTGAATCAGGCGCGGTTTTTGCTGGTAAGCATTGGACAAGGTCTTCTGGTAAACAAGGTCCCACCAGCTGCGCAGATTGGCATTTGCCCCTGAGGTAAGCAGACTCCCGCCGCGACCATCAATCACGCCTTTTCCGATCACGCCGCTGGCGCGGGTGTTTTTTGCAGAAATCAGCGAGCTGCAGGCGTCCTGATTGGCGACCGTGGTCACTCCGCAGGTGCCCTTGCCGTTGTCATAGTCTTTGGGGTTGCGTGACGCGAAAAGCGTAACGCCCTCGTCGACCCACAGCGTAACGCCGGACTTCAGTTGCAGAGGACCGCTGAGGAACGCTGAGTTGTCACCTGTGCCCTTGACAAGCTGGACGGCTTGTCCGGCGGCACAACCGTCGATTGCACTCTGGATTCTGTCTTGGTCAGGTCGGGAGTCGAGCGCCGCACTGTCGACACTGTCCAGTGAGCCGTTCCTGGGCGTTAGTGTGGCCTGTATCTGCTTGCAAACTGGCGGGCTGGATGGCTCGCTTACCCTGCCCCAGGACGTGACTACTGCAGCGTCGCTGGCCGCCTGCGTGGGTAAAGTGACAGTAAGCGAAATACCCACGGAAGTGGCTATCCAGAATACGTGCCGAAACGTGCAGGCAACGTATTTTTGCCCCGCCGCAATGAAAGATTGCATGTTCATGAAAGCTTTCCTACCTATTTTTTGACCAATGAGCGCCACCGACACTTATGAATGATGGCAGGCCTGGGCTTGTGTTCAGTTACCTTTCTGTCAATGTCTCTGCATTGAACGATGCGACGTTCGGTGCTTCAATCCCGATACACACAATCTGATCGAACTCTGAAATAGCGAGGACTTGGATCTGAATCCCATCCTCAATCAGAATATTTTCACCTTCACGGCGAGTCAGAACAAGCATAGCGCTTTCCTTTCTTATTGATTGCATGGAGGCGGACATGGACGAGCCTCTACTGATTCGGCCCAGCGGTGTAGCGGCTGGACATGCTTGGTCACGAAGAACCTTCATGGTCGCCAAGCCCAATTCTGCCAGGAAGAGTGCAATTGACGCGCTAAGAGGGTGTAGAC
>NZ_LJQT01000396.1:0-20634 GCF_001400515.1 Pseudomonas meliae
TCTCTGAGGTCGGTTTTTTAACAAGCGGGTCGCTTAGGCTGCAGCAGCAAGGCTCAGAGCCTTGATGTGACCGTTCAGACGACCTTTATGGCGAGCAGCCTTGTTCTTGTGGATGATGCCTTTATCGGCCATACGGTCGATAACAGGAACGGCCAGAACATAAGCGGCTTGCGCTTTTTCTGCGTCTTTTGCGTCGATGGCTTTAACTACATTCTTGATGTAGGTACGAACCATGGAACGCAGGCTGGCGTTGTGGCTGCGACGCTTCTCAGCCTGTTTTGCACGTTTTTTGGCGGAAGGTGTGTTGGCCACCGTCGAGCTCCTCGAAAGACTTTGTGAAATAGCAAACAAAATAGGCCGCGAATCATGCCGATGAGTTGAAGTCTTGTCAAGGGCAGTTAAGGTGTTCCGCTGAGTGGTTGCTACATTTGACCGGAGGATTTATTTCCGGCCTGTGACCTGTAAACTCGCGGCCTTTGCTTCGGGCGTTTTTGCGGCGCGAAGTATCGCATAAATGGCGGGCTTAATCGCCCATCCTTTGCCAAGGCGCACAACTCTTTCAATGAATCTACTCAAGTCACTCGCCGCCGTAAGCTCTATAACTATGGTTTCCCGGGTTCTGGGCTTTGTTCGCGACACCATCATCGCGCGCACTTTCGGAGCCGGAATGGCCACCGATGCGTTCTTCATCGCCTTCAAACTGCCCAACCTGCTGCGCCGGATTTTCGCAGAGGGCGCTTTTTCCCAGGCGTTCGTGCCTATCCTGGCGGAATACAAGAGCCAGCAAGGGGAGGAGGCGACCCGCACGTTTGTCGCTTACGTCACGGGGTTGCTGACCCTGGCGCTGGCGCTGGTGACGCTGCTCGGAGTGATCTTTGCACCCTGGGTGATCTGGGCCACCGCGCCCGGCTTTGTCGACACCCCGGAGAAGTTTGCGCTGACCTCGGACCTGCTGCGGGTGACCTTTCCTTATATATTGCTGATCTCCCTGTCATCGATGGCCGGGGCGATCCTCAATACCTGGAACCGTTTCTCGGTGCCTGCGTTCGTGCCGACGCTGCTCAATGTCAGCATGATCTTCTTCGCGCTTTTTCTGACCCCGTACTTCGATCCCCCTGTCATGGCGCTGGGCTGGGCGGTGCTGGTCGGCGGCCTGCTACAGCTGCTCTACCAACTGCCACACCTGAAAAAGATCGGCATGCTGGTACTGCCGCGCCTGAATCTGCGTGATACCGGCGTCTGGCGCGTAATGAAACAGATGCTGCCCGCCATCCTTGGCGTTTCTGTCAGTCAGATTTCTCTGATCATCAATACGATATTTGCCTCGTTCCTTGTCGCCGGTTCGGTGTCATGGATGTACTACGCCGACCGTCTGATGGAATTACCCTCCGGCGTACTGGGTGTTGCGCTGGGTACGATCCTGCTGCCGATCCTGTCGAAAACCTACGCGCAGCGCGATCGTCAGGAATATTCGCGGATTCTCGACTGGGGGCTGCGACTGTGTTTCGTGCTGGTCCTGCCTTGCACATTGGCGCTGGGGTTGCTCGCCGAGCCGTTGACCGTTTCGTTGTTCCAGTATGGTAGATTCGATGCGCTTGATTCAGGCATGACCCAGCGTGCTCTGGTTGCCTATTCAGTCGGCTTGCTGGGGATCATCCTGATCAAGGTGCTGGCCCCCGGCTTTTATGCCCAACAAAATATCCGCACCCCGGTGAAAATCGCGATCTTCACCCTCATAGTGACTCAGTTGCTCAACCTGGCCTTCATCGTGCCCTTGCAACATGCCGGTCTGGCGCTGGCCATTAGTGTGGGGGCGTGTATCAACGCTGGGTTGCTGTTCTGGCAGCTGCGCAAACAGGACCTGTTTCAGCCGCAACCTGGCTGGACTGTGTTTCTGTTGAAGCTGGTGGTGGCTGTTGCGGTGATGTCGGCTGTGCTGCTCGGGCTCATGCACGTCATGCCGGCGTGGGACGAAGGTCATATGCTGGAGCGCTTTCTGCGTCTGGGGGCGCTGGTTGCGGCGGGTGTCGTGACTTACTTCGCCATGCTTCTGTTGCTGGGCTTTCGCCTGAGGGATTTCGCCCGCAAGGCCATTATGTAGGCCCGGTTTGATCGTTGTTTTCTGGGGCCACGCCAAGAACCTTCATCCGGTCTTGGAGTGTTGCCTGTCGCCCACGGCCGTGTGTGGTTATAATCGGCCACTTTATGAGCAAGAAGTGCGTTATGCAGCTGGTTAGAGGCCTTCACAACCTGCGCCCCGAACATCGGGGCTGCGTCGCCACGATTGGCAATTTCGACGGCGTTCACCGCGGCCACCAGGCTATCCTGGCGCGTCTGCGCGAGCGTGCCGTCGAATTGGGTGTGCCCAGCTGTGTGGTGATTTTCGAGCCGCAGCCGCGTGAGTTCTTCGCTCCCGAGACCGCTCCGGCACGTCTGGCCCGACTGCGTGACAAACTCGAGCTGCTGAGTGCCGAAGGCGTTGACCGGGTACTTTGCCTGTCCTTCAATCAGCGACTGTGCAAGCTGAGTGCCGCGAGTTTCGTCGAAACCGTGCTGATCGACGGCCTCGGCGTTCAACACCTCGAAGTAGGCGACGATTTTCGCTTCGGTTTTGACCGGGTCGGCGATTTTGACTTCCTGCAACAGGCCGGCACGACGTATGGGTTTACTGTAGAAGCGGCGCAGACCGTTGAAATAGATGGCATCCGGGTCAGCAGTACCAAGGTACGCAAGGCCTTGGCTGCGTCGGATTTTGCCCTGGCCGAACGCATGCTTGGTCGTCCGTTCCAGATCACTGGACGGGTATTGCATGGTCAGAAGCTGGCGCGTCAATTGGGTACGCCCACCGCCAATGTGCAACTCAAGCGTCGTCGTGTGCCGTTGAGCGGGGTTTACCTGGTCAGCACGGAAATCGATGGCAAAACCTGGCCGGGGGGCGCCAACATCGGTGTGCGCCCGACGGTAGCGGGTGATGGCAGTGCCCACCTTGAGGTGCACCTTCTGGATTTTGCCGGCGACCTTTACGACCGGCGTTTGACGGTGGCTTTCCACCACAAGCTGCGTGATGAGCAGCGTTTCGCCTCACTGGAGGCGCTCAAGACGGCGATCAATGCGGACGTCGCCGCCGCCCGTGCCCATTGGCATGGCTAACCGCTAAACAAGAGCCTGAAATGACTGACTATAAAGCCACGCTAAATCTTCCGGACACCGCCTTCCCTATGAAGGCCGGCCTGCCCCAGCGCGAGCCGCAAACTCTGCAGCGCTGGGACAGCATTGGCCTGTACCAGAAGCTGCGCGAGATTGGCAAGGATCGTCCCAAGTTCGTCCTGCACGACGGTCCTCCGTACGCCAACGGCAATATTCACATCGGTCATGCGGTCAACAAGATTCTCAAGGACATGATCCTGCGTTCCAAGACCCTGGCGGGCTTCGATGCCCCGTACGTGCCGGGTTGGGACTGTCACGGTCTGCCGATCGAGCACAAGGTTGAAGTGACCCACGGCAAGAACCTCTCCGCAGACCGTACGCGTGAGCTGTGCCGCGCCTATGCGTCCGAGCAGATCGAAGGCCAGAAGTCAGAATTCATCCGCCTGGGTGTGCTGGGCGACTGGAGCAATCCATACCTGACCATGAACTTCGCCAACGAAGCCGGGGAAATCCGCGCGCTGGCCGAGATGGTCAAGGGCGGGTTCGTCTTCAAGGGCCTCAAGCCGGTCAACTGGTGTTTCGATTGCGGCTCGGCACTGGCTGAAGCCGAAGTCGAGTATCAGGACAAGAAGTCCTCGACCATCGACGTCGCGTTCCCGATCGCCGATGAGGCAAAACTTGCGGCGGCGTTCGGCTTGCCCGCGCTGGGCANNAAGCCTGCCTCCATCGTGATCTGGACCACCACACCGTGGACGATCCCTGCCAACCAGGCGCTGAACGTTCATCCCGAGTTCGAATACGCGCTGGTCGATGTCGGCGACAAACTGCTGGTACTGGCCGCCGAACTGGTCGAAAGCTGTCTGGCCCGTTACAAGCTGGAAGGCACGGTCATCGCGACCACCACCGGTCAGGCGCTGGAGCTGATCAACTTCCGCCACCCGTTCTACGACCGCCTGTCGCCAGTCTATCTGGCTGACTATGTCGAGCTGGGTGCTGGCACCGGTATCGTTCACTCCTCGCCTGCCTATGGCGTAGACGACTTCAATATCTGCAAGCAGTACGGCCTGAGCAACGACGACATCATCAGCCCGGTGCAGAGCAACGGCGTGTATGTCGAATCGCTGGAGTTCTTCGGTGGCCAGTTCATCTTCAAGGCCAACCAGAACATCATCGACAAGCTGGTCGAAGTCGGCAGCCTGATGGACACCGAAACCATCAGCCACAGCTACATGCACTGCTGGCGCCACAAATCGCCATTGATCTACCGCGCCACCGCGCAGTGGTTCGTAGGCATGGACAAACAGCCTGAGAGCGGCGAGACCCTGCGCAAGCGTGCGGTCAAGGCCATCGAAGACACTGAGTTCGTTCCGGCATGGGGCCAGGCGCGTCTGCATTCAATGATCGCCAACCGTCCTGACTGGTGCATCTCGCGTCAGCGCAACTGGGGCGTGCCGATTCCGTTCTTCCTGCACAAGGAAAGCGGCGACCTGCACCCACGCACCGTCGAGCTGATGGAAGAAGTGGCGCAGCGTGTCGAGAAAGAGGGCATCGAAGCCTGGTTCAAGCTGGACGCCAGCGAGCTGCTGGGTGACGAGGCTGCCAAGTACGACAAGATCTCCGACACCCTGGACGTCTGGTTCGACTCGGGCACCACGCACTGGCACGTATTGCGCGGTTCGCATCCGATGGGCCATGAAAGCGGTCCACGTGCCGATCTGTACCTGGAAGGTTCCGACCAGCACCGTGGCTGGTTCCACTCGTCGCTGCTGACCGGTTGCATGCTGGACGATCACGCACCGTATCGCGAGCTGCTGACCCACGGCTTTGTGGTCGACGAGAACGGCCGCAAGATGTCCAAGTCGCTAAACAACGTGGTAGCACCGCAGAAGGTCAACGACTCGCTGGGTGCGGACATCATGCGCCTGTGGGTATCGGCGACTGACTATTCGGGCGAAATGGCCGTTTCCGACCAGATCCTGCAGCGCAGCGCCGATGCTTACCGTCGTATCCGCAACACTGCGCGCTTCCTGCTCTCCAACCTGTCGGGCTTCAACCCGGCAACCGACATCCTGCCGGCTGAAGAAATGCTCGCGCTGGACCGTTGGGCCGTGGATCGCACGCTGCTGCTGCAACGCGAGCTGCAAGAGCATTACGGCGAATACCGCTTCTGGAACGTGTACTCGAAGATCCACAACTTCTGCGTGCAGGAGCTGGGTGGGTTCTATCTGGACATCATCAAGGATCGCCAGTACACCACGGCTGCCGACAGCACCGCGCGTCGTTCCTGCCAGACCGCACTGTTCCACATCTCCGAAGCGCTGGTGCGCTGGATCGCGCCGATCCTGGCGTTCACCGCCGACGAGCTGTGGCAGTTCCTGCCAGGCGAGCGCAACGAATCGGTGATGCTCAACACTTGGTATGAAGGCCTGACTGAAATGCCTGCCGACTTCGAAATGGACCGCGCCTACTGGGAACGGATCATGGCGGTGAAGACGTCGGTCAACAAGGAAATGGAAAACCTGCGCGCGGCCAAGGCCATTGGTGGCAACCTGCAGGCCGAAGTGACCCTGTACGCTGAAGATTCGCTGGTCGCCGATCTGTCGAAGCTGAGCAACGAACTACGCTTCGTGCTGATCACTTCGACTGCCAGCGTTGCTCCATTGGTGTCTGCTCCGGCTGATGCGGTGGTTACCGAGGTCGCGGGCCTGAAACTCAAAGTGCTCAAGTCCAGCCACGCCAAGTGTGCCCGTTGCTGGCACCATCGCGAGGATGTGGGGGTAAACCCTGAGCATCCGGAAATCTGCGGCCGTTGTGTAGACAACATCAGCGGTGCAGGCGAGGTCCGTCACTATGCCTAACGCCTCGTTTGGCCGTCTGGCCTGGCTGTGGTTGAGCGTGCTGGTTCTGGTCATTGACCAGGCCAGCAAGTATTACTTCGAGAACGCCTTGAGCCTGTACCAACAGATCATTGTGATTCCGGACTTCTTCAGCTGGACCCTGGCCTATAACACCGGTGCTGCCTTCAGTTTTCTGGCAGACGGTGCCGGCTGGCAGCGCTGGTTGTTTGCCCTGATCGCCATTGTGGTCAGTGCCGTGCTGGTCGTCTGGCTCAAGCGTCTGGGGCGCGACGATACATGGTTGGCTGTTGCACTGGCGTTGGTACTTGGCGGCGCACTGGGCAACCTATACGACCGTATTGTGCTGGGCCATGTGATCGACTTCATTCTGGTCCATTGGCAGAACCGCTGGTACTTCCCGGCGTTCAATGTCGCTGACAGCGCGATCACTGTCGGCGCAATCATGCTGGCGCTGGATATGTTCAAGAGCAAGAAAACCGGAGAAACCGTCAATGACTGAGCAGTCTTCGACTCAAGGCTCGTCTGGTGAGCTGCGCATCGGTCAGAATACGCAGGTCACCTTGCACTTCGCCCTGCGTCTGGAAAACGGCGATACCGTCGATAGCACCTTCGAAAAGGCTCCGGCCACGTTCAAGGTTGGTGACGGCAACCTGTTGCCCGGTTTCGAAATGGCGATTTTCGGCTTCAAGGCGGGCGATCGTAAGACCGTGGAAATTCCGCCGGAAAACGCCTTTGGTCAGCCCAACCCACAAAACGTGCAGATCATGCCACGCTCGCAGTTTGTGGGAATGGAACTGTCCGAAGGGTTGCTGGTGATCTTCAACGACGCCGCCAATACCGAATTGCCCGGCGTGGTGAAGGCTTTCGATGATGATCAGGTCACCATCGACTTCAATCACCCGCTGGCAGGCAAGACACTGAGCTTTGAAGTGGAAATCTTCGAAGTGAAGGCGATTCTGGCTTCCTGACCTTCGCCATCAAGCCCGGCCCAGGCCGGGCTGCCCGTACCAACCATGAGGCACAGCATGCAAATCAAACTCGCCAACCCCCGCGGCTTTTGTGCCGGAGTGGACCGCGCGATCGAAATCGTCAATCGCGCTCTGGAAGTGTTTGGTCCGCCGATTTATGTGCGCCATGAAGTCGTTCACAACAAATTTGTAGTCGAAGACCTGCGCTCTCGTGGTGCGATCTTCGTCGAAGAGCTGGACCAGGTGCCGGATGATGTCATTGTCATCTTCAGCGCCCACGGTGTTTCCCAGGCGGTGCGTACCGAAGCAGCTGGCCGTGGCCTGAAAGTATTCGATGCCACCTGTCCGCTGGTGACCAAGGTGCATATCGAGGTCGCCCGTTACAGCCGTGACGACCGCGAGTGCATCCTGATCGGCCACGCCGGTCACCCGGAAGTCGAAGGCACCATGGGCCAGTACGACGCCAGCAATGGCGGCGCGATCTATCTGGTCGAAGACGAAGAGGACGTCGCCAGCCTGCAAGTGCGCAACCCTGATTCCCTGGCGTTCGTGACCCAGACCACCTTGTCGATGGACGACACCAGCCGGGTGATCGACGCGTTGCGCAAGCGCTTCCCGGCCATTGGCGGGCCGCGCAAGGACGACATCTGTTACGCCACGCAAAACCGTCAGGATGCGGTCAAGCAACTGGCCGACGAGTGTGACGTGGTGTTGGTAGTGGGCAGTCCGAACAGCTCCAATTCCAACCGCCTGCGCGAACTGGCCGAGCGCATGGCGACTCCGGCGTACCTCATCGACGGTGCCGAGGACATGCAACAAGGCTGGTTCGAAGGCGTCGAGCGTATTGGCATCACGGCTGGCGCGTCCGCTCCGGAAGTTCTGGTGCGTGGTGTGATCCAGCAATTGCAAGCCTGGGGCGCCACCGGTGCGGATGAACTCGCCGGTCGCGAGGAGAACATCACGTTCTCCATGCCCAAGGAATTGCGCGTCAAGTCGCTGCTCTGAAGCTGCCTAGCCGCACAACGCAACATCACGCTTCGTGTCCTCTATCCTGACCCGTCCAGTCGGCGCAACTATCACGCGATAGCTGCTGACCGGCTGGTCGTTTAGGCACACATGCAACGTGCCGTTGGTTCTGTTGCGCAAGTTGCCCAGGCCGTTGAAACTCAGTCGCTCCGTCACTTTCTGGTTGCCGACCACGCGGGTCATTCCGCCATTGGCGCGCTCTACAAGCAGCGTATCGTTTTCGTCGGGGCCTTTGCCGTCCAGGTCGAGTATGATCCGCCAGCCGTTGCTCCAGTCACCTTCAATGGCATGAATCGTCACAATCTGATTGCGCGTTATAGCGGCGACTCTTGCCGAACGGATACCGCTGGCCAGCTCCTGAGCGGCGGCGAGCCCGCGACTGGATTCGATCAGTTGCTTGAAAGAAGGTGTTGCGACGTTGGCCAGAATGCCGATCAGTGCAATGACGATCAATAATTCGATCAGTGTGAACCCTGCATGCCTCATATGCTTTCCTCCCTGGAAACCGCGGTTTCAGAACCTTGCGGGCGTTCGTCGTCACAAAACAACCGTACGTCCCGCTATGGATTTTCCTGCGGCATTGCTGCCTTATAGTCGTAACGTCTAGGAGACACTCAATGCGTCATATAGCCAAGGGATTCAGCCTCATCGAATTGTTAGTCACTGTGTCCCTGGTGGGCATCCTGGCGGCTATCGCTATCCCGAATTTCACCAGCTCCATCCAGAGCAACAAGGCCGACACCGAGCTCAGCGATTTGCAGCGGGCGCTCAACTATGCGCGACTTGAGGCGATAAACCGGGGAGTGACGGTGCGTATTGCGCCGACCAACGGGACAGCGTGGACTGGCGAACTGCAGGTTTATCTGGTTTCCGATGCCAACAAGAAGGCGCTTCGTACAGTGGCTGCAATGAGCAGCGGCGGTACGTTGGTGGCGGATCCCAATGTGGCGGCATTCGATTTCAATAATTTGGGCGGGCTAATCGCGCCGTCTTCGCTGGTAACCATGACCTACACCCGAGGCAGTACTACCAAAACCATGAGTATCTGCCTGACAGGCCGGATCGTCCTCAGTGGAAGCTGCAATGCCCAATGAAACCCGACATCGCCAGACCGGCATGACCCTGATCGAGGTGCTGGTTTCGGTACTTATCCTGGCTATAGGCCTGCTTGGGGCAGCCGCTATCCAGCTTAATGCCCTCAAATACACCGACAGTTCGGCCATGACCAGTCAAGCCAGCTTCATTGCGTACGACATGATGGATCGTATTCGGGCGAATGTTGATGGCAATGCGAGTGCCAACGGGTCGACCAATGTCCTGGCGAACTATGCCCTGGCGAGTCTGGCTACGGAGCAAGTCGCCAACCCGAACGATGCCAGGGTGCAGGATTTGTATGATTTCAAAACCAATATCGTTAATTTTGCGGGCGCAAGCGGCACGGGCAGTATTGATGTCAGCAAGGCTCCGGAGGTGACTATCATCATTGGTTGGAGCGATGCACGCGCTGCGGGTTCGAGCAATCAGGCAACAGGGAATACGACCGTCAGCCCGACCACTCAGATCTTCAAACTGGTCTCCCGGATCGGGGTCAACCCATGAGAAAGCCGTCCAAAGGCTTCGGTCTGGTCGAAATCATGGTGGCGCTGGTGCTGGGGCTGGTTGTCAGCCTGGGTATCGTGCAGATATTCACCGCCGCCAGAGGCACTTATCAAAGCCAGAATGCAGCTGCCCGGATGCAGGAAGATGCCCGGTTCATACTGAGTAAACTGACTCAGGAAATCCGGATGACGGGTATGTATGGTTGCCTGAGTTTCAGCAATTACACGCCTGTAGCTCCCGCAGTCCCTTGGCCTGCTGCGCTGGATAATCCGATTCTTTGGGATAACCCGACCAGGACGCTCACCCTGGTGACGACCGATGTAGGTACCGCAGGCGGTACGCCGACCTGGACTATCGTTTCAAACTGCCAGACTACTACACAGCTCTACGCAAACAGTCGGGCACCTGCTGCGGGGGAAACGGCTTTTCCGCTGCGGCAGCTGGTTTACAAGCTTACCGGTACAAATTTGACCATCCAGTACGGTACGGGCGGCGATGTACAACCGCTATTGCAGAATGTCGCGGATTTTACAGTTTCCTTTGGAATGGCAGGCAACCCGATATTCTATACCACGGCAGTCACCAAGGCCAATGCTGCTAACGTTCGTAGCGTTCGTATCAGTCTGACGCTGCAGGATGGGCAGAATGGCATCGTCAAGAGTCAGCAGTACAACGTTGTTGCTTACCTGCGTAATCGCTTGTGAACGGGCCGGGTATGAACAAGACCATGCATTTCACCTCAACACAGACTTACGCTTTCCCTGCCAGACAGCGCGGCATGGTGCTGCTGGTCAGTCTCGTGTTCCTGTTGCTGCTGACATTGCTGGGCATTTCCTCCATGCAGAACGCCACATTGCAGGAGAAGATGGCGGGCAGTGTGACGGTTCGTAATGTTTCGTTTCAGGCAGCCGAGGCACAGCTTCGTCTCGGTGAGTCCAGGATCATGGAGTCCAGTTTTGCAATGGCAGTCTGTAACTCATTTGCTGCCTGCGCCCCGCCTGTTGATTCGACAACGGTACAGAATCCGGGGTTGGGCACTTCCGGGGTGACCTGGATCGGAACTAGCGCTGCGATGTATGGCATTCAGAATCTGGGTACAACACCTACGCCCATAAAACGTCCTGCAAATTGTACGGGCTCGGTAACGATGTATCGGGTAACAGCCATCGCCATTCAAGGCACCTCGCGAACGGTGCTGGAGAGTATCTATGCCAATTGCTAAGGCGCTTCGTGGTGGCTTGAAATACCTTTATGGCGCGCTGCTTGCGCTGTATCTGGCAAGCCCGGTTTATGCCTTCACGCCAGCGCAAGTGCCCCTGTTGAGCTCTCCGGCGGTGCCACCAAACCTTATGTTGCTGGTCGATAACTCGGGCAGTATGTACAACATCATCTGGGATTCAGGGTTTGACGCATCGGTCAATCGTCCGAATATTGGTTACTACTCGACTCAGTGCCTGAGTGGCTTGATTACCGTAGCGTGCCCGTTCATGAGCACCATTTCGGACGACCAGACCCTGTCGGTGGGGGATATCAACGCCAACAGCATATTTACGCTTTCACTCATGTGTCCATTTGGCGGTCGTGCAGTATTTCGCAATGGCATTCAGTACTGCCTTAATTTGCCGGATCCAGCCGGTAGCGGGCTGACCCGTTATACCGCTGATTACCTGTCTTATCTCATTGATCTGGTCAGCCCCAACTTTTTTGGTGTTCGAAACTACACCAATGGCGTAATTCCCAATGACTATCGAATGAACGTCGCGAAAGCCGTGGCGACCAATCTGGTGACCAACAATACATCGCTCAGGATTGGCCTCGCGTCTTTCAACCAACCCACAAACAGTGATCCTGGTCCCGGAGGCAAGATTGCCAGGGTGGTCGCGGACCTCTCTCCGGTAGCGGTCAGCACTTATCAAACCACTGGCGTCTCTCAACAGCAGGCTACGCAGAATATTACTGACCTCAAAACGGCCATCACCAACCTGACCCCGTCAGCCAATACCCCACTGGCTGAAACCTATTACGAGATCACCCGCTACTTCCGGGGGATGACGCCGTTCTATCAAAGCGGATCGACCTATGTGAGTCCGATCCAGTACCGCTGCCAGAAAAACTATGGCGTCGTGATTACCGATGGCTTGCCCACCTATGATCGTACGTTCCCCACCAACGACCCTGACGATGTCCTGGACACCACTCGCTCGCTACCCAACTGGGATTTGAACGCAGCCAATGACGGTGCCAACCTGTCTGGCGATGGTGAGGGAGATACGCTGTATCTGGACGATCTTGCCAAGTTCGCCTATGACATTGATCTGCGCCGGGATGCTGTGACTGCCGGGGGCGACCTGACCGGCAAAAGCTGGGACACCGCAGGCTTTGTGAAACAGAATATGAGCACCTATACCATCGGGTTCACTGCATCGAATCAGATGTTGAACGATGCGACCGATGATAATCATGGCCATGGCAAATACTTCCAGGCCAATGACAGCGCAGGGCTGACATCTGCCTTGAATCTGGCATTGAGCGACATTTATGCCAAGGTCGGGTCTGGCGCAGGCGGGGCGGCAAACTCATCAACGCTCCAGTCGGGGACTCAGTTCTACCAGACGCTTTACGACCCGACCGATTGGCATGGCACTATCAGAGCCTACAACCTGGATCAGACCAATGGAGCGTTGAGTGCACCGGTCTGGACTACCGACACCGCCATCGTCAGTGGGGCAACGGCACCGGTCTTCGAATCCTGGAACGTTGCCACTCCGGGGAGGATCGCTCTGGATTACAACGCCTTCAGCACTGCTCAACAGACGGCACTGAACGCTACCTTGCCAACCAATGCCACCGGGGCAGAGCTTATCGCCTGGGCCAAGGGGACCACCAACGCGAAGTTCAGGACACGTACCCGGCTGCTGGGCGATATAGTCAACTCTTCGCTTGGTACTGCATTCCCTTCACAAAAGACCGCCGCCGACCTGACAGGTGACACCACTTACACCACCTATCTGGCCACCAAGGCAAACAGCATGACTCCCAGCATTCTGGCCAATGCCAATGACGGCTTTTTCAACGTTATCAATACCAGTGATGGTTCAAGACGATACGCCTACATGCCATCCACCGCCCTGACTTCACTGGCTACCATCGCATCGACCACTTATGGATCCGGCGTGCACAAGTTCACCGTGGATGGGCAGATTGCAGTGTTTGATACGCAATTGTCAGCCGGTTCAGCGTGGCGCACCGTCGCTTATGGTGGGACCGGGGCTGGTGGCAAGGCGTTCTTCGCAATCAAGCTATTTGAGGGGACGAGTAACACCGTCAGCGCGTTATGGGAGGTCAAGGCACCTGACACGTCCGACACCAACAACAAATTCAACAATCTTGGATACGCTTATTCCAAACCGGATGTCGCGCGGATGGCGGATGGCACCGGGATTATGGTGGTCGGGAACGGTTATGGCAGTTTCACCGGCAGAGCGTCGCTGTATGTACTGAATGCCAATACCGGGGCGTTCATTGCCGAGATCCAGACGCCGGTGCTTAACAATGAAACCGATAACGGGCTTTCTTCGGTAAAATTGCGTGTCAACGCTCAGAACGTGGTTCAGGCTGCCTACGCGGGCGACCTGAAAGGGCGGCTGTGGAAGTTCGACATGAGTGGTGCAACCGTCGCCAGCTGGAAAGTGGCTTTTGGCGGCGCGCCTTTGTTCACGGCACCGCGTGGTGCCAACCAACCGATAACGGTTCAACCCTTCGTGCTCGATCATCCGCTCAATGGCAAGATCGTTTATTTCGGGACAGGCAAGTTTCTGGAAGTTGCAGACAAGCAAACCACTGCCCTTCAGGACTTTTACGCGATATGGGATGCCGACTCCGGAACGGGTAGCACTGTCGAGGCGAACCTGCAGGCGCAGGCGGTCAATGGCAGCGTCATCAGTAACGGAACTACCTATTTCACATCGACAACCAATGATGTGGATTGGTCAGTCAAGAAAGGCTGGTACATGCCGCTCTCCGCCGTAGCACCCTATCTGGGGGAGCGAATCATTTATCCCGCGCAGACCAGTAGGGGCCGGATTATTTTCTCGACTGCATCCGTAAACTCCGCCGACCCTTGTGAGAGCACCGGCACCGGTCGTTTATTCGAGCTCAATGCCGCGACTGGCAGCATGCTTAACTATCAGGTGCTCGATACCAGCGGCGATAGCGCTATCAACAGTTCAGACCTGCTTGTCGCGGGACTGGGGTACACCGGCATCCCGGTCGTCTCAGCTATCGTCTCGGGTGCCGGGAACGGCAATGATGTGAAGATCGTTAATAACTCCACGGGCAATCCGGCTGAGCCTCTGCAGGAAAAGGGCGGGAGTGGCAGCCAACGCATCATGTGGCGACAAATCCAATAGGGAAACGAATCATGCGAGCGATATCCAGGGGCTTTACGTTGATCGAACTCATGATCGTCGTGGCGATTGTCGGTATTCTGGCGGCCATCGCGTATCCCAGCTACACCGAATACGTGAAGCGTACCCAGCGGTCGGCGATTGCCAGCCTGCTGTCAGAGCAGACCCAAGCGCTGGAACGCTTTTATTCGCGAAGCAATTCGTCTACTTCTACTTATGTAGGCGCTACCGTGAGCGGAGGCAATTCCTATTACACGATAGTGCTGGTACCCACTGCCACCGACTTCACCCTGACGGCTACACCCATAGCCGGCACGCTGATGGCCGGTGACAAGTGCGGCAGTTTCGTGATCACCAACACCGGTGCGCGCAGCAACACTGGCGCTACCTCGGGCGTGACCACCAAAGACTGCTGGGGCCGCTAAAACCGTTTTTCTTGTCCCGAGACCAAGATGTCCAAGCAAAAAACAGTCATTGTAGGCGGTGGCGTCATAGGTCTGCTGACCGCCTTCAATCTCGCCTCCGAGCAGGTCAGTGTCGTGCTGCTGGATCGTTCGGGCGTTGGCCAGGAGTCTTCCTGGGCGGGCGGCGGAATTGTTTCGCCGCTTTACCCGTGGCGCTACAGCCCGGCAGTCACCGCGCTGGCGCACTGGTCGCAGGACTTCTACCCGCATCTCGCCGAGCGGCTGCTCGCACAGACCGGTATCGATCCCGAGGTTCACAAGACAGGCCTGTACTGGCTCGACATTGACGACGAACAGGCCGCGCTTGAATGGGCGGTGCGCCAGAAACGCTCGTTGACCAGTGTCGATATCTCGGCGGTGAATGATGCCGTACCGGTTCTAGGGGAGGGCTATTCGCGGGCTATCTACATGGCCGACGTGGCCAACGTGCGCAATCCCCGGCTGGTCAAGTCGCTCAAGGCTGCCTTGCTGGCGATGCCCAATGTCGAGATTCGCGAACAGTGCGAAGCCAGCGGTTTCGTGCGTGAGGGCAGCAGGGTTTCAGGCGTTAGCACGCCTTCAGGCGATGTAACCGGGGATCGGGTGATTCTGGCGGCGGGCGCGTGGAGCGGTGAACTGCTCAAGACCCTTGGTCTGGACCTGCCGGTCGAGCCGGTAAAAGGCCAGATGATTCTCTACAAGTGTGCGTCGGACTTTCTGTCGAGCATGGTGCTGGCCAAAGGGCGCTACGCGATCCCGCGCCGTGACGGCCACATACTCATCGGTAGCACCCTGGAGCATGAAGGTTTCGACAAGACCACCACGCATGCCGCGCTGGAAAGCCTCAAGGCGTCGGCCATCGAATTGCTTCCGGAGCTGGCCAACGCTGAACCTGTCGCCCAATGGGCAGGCCTGCGTCCCGGCTCGCCCGAGGGCATTCCGTTCATCGGGCCGCTGGCCGGGTTTGATGGCCTTTGGCTCAACTGCGGTCATTACCGCAACGGCCTGGTGCTGGCCCCGGCTTCCTGCCAGTTGATCACTGACCTGCTGCTGAACCGCGAGCCCATTATTGATCCTGCGCCTTATACACCTTTAGGGCGTCTGCATTTTCCGACTGACTGAATTCAGGCGGGCTGTGTCTCCAGTCTTCGCCCGCTGCCATCCGGCCTGATCCTGAACCAGATCGAGTACATGGCCGGCAGAAACACCAGGGTCAGCACCGTACCCGCAAAGGTGCCGCCGATCAGCGTGTAGGCCAGCGTGCCCCAGAATACCGAATGGGTGAGCGGGATAAAGGCCAGAATGGCGGCCAGCGCCGTCAGTATCACGGGGCGCGCACGTTGTACGGTGGCCTCGACCACCGCTTGAAACGGGTCGAGCCCCGTCTGCTCGTTGTGGTGTATCTGGCCGATCAGAATCAGCGTGTTGCGCATCAGAATGCCGGACAGTGCGATCAGCCCGACCAGTGCATTGATGCCGAATGGCTGCTGAAAGAGGATCAGCGTAGGCACCACACCGATCAGCCCCAGCGGACTGGTCAGGAAGACCATGACCATGGCGGATATCGAACGCACCTGAAGAATCAGAATGATCAGCGTGACCGCCAGCATGATCGGAAACAATGGCAACATCGCTGTCATGGCCTTGCCGGACTCCTCGATTGAACCTGCCTGCTCGATCCGGTAACCGCTGGGCAGCTTGTCGATAATTGGCTGTAACTGTCGGGTTATGGCTGCCGACACATCCGGTGGTTGCAGGCCGTCGGCTATGTCGCCCCGCACAGTGATGGTCGGCGTGCGGTCGCGCCGTCGCATCACCGGTTCCTCCATACGCACATCAACGGTACCAATCTGCGACAGCGGAACACGTTGCCCGTCGACGCCGGTGAGGGTGAAGTCCATTATCCTTGCCGGATCAAGTCGGGTGTCGCCAGCGGAGCGTGCAACCACCTGCACGGTGCGAATATCCTCGCGCACTGCCGTAACGGGCAGACCTGTCAGGAGAAACTGCAGTTGCTGAGCCACCTGACTGGAGCTCAGCCCCATGGCCTGCATACGGTCCTGTTGCAAAGTGAAATGCAGCGCCGGAGTACGTGTGCCCCAGTCGGTATTGACGGTGCGCATCATCGGGCTGGCGTTCAGAGCCTGTTGCACCTGCGCCGCAATGCTGCGCAGTGTTTCCGGGTCGCGTCCGGCAATACGGTAAGCGACGGGGTAGGGCGAATAGGGGCCGAAGACCAGTTGCGTGACCCTTACCCGCGCTTCTGCAGCCAGTCCCTCGGAAATAGCCTGGCGCAATCGGTGTTTCAGCGTTTCACGCTGTTCCTGGCTGTCGGTACGTACCACGATCTTGGCAAATGACGGATCAGGCAATTCCGGCCCCATCGCCATGTAGAAGCGTGGCGCACCCTGACCAATGTAGGCGGTGACGATCCCGGCTTCCGCCTGTTCAGCCAGCCAGCTTTCCACTTTTGCAGCGGCTGCGCTGGTTTGAGAAATCGAGGTGCCATAAGGCATCTGCAGTTCGATCAATACTTCAGGACGATCGGACACTGGAAAGAACTGTTTCTTGACCAGTCCCATGCCCAGCACGGCCAGCACAAAGAGCCCGATGACCGAGCCTGCTACCAGCCATTTGCCTGCAATGACGCGCGCCAGAATCCGACGGAAGCGGTTGTAGCGCGGCGTGTTGTAAAGCGCCTGATGTCCACCTTCGATCTGCTTCACATCAGGCAACAATTTGACGCCCAGATACGGGGTGAAGAACACGGCGACCACCCACGAGGCAATCAGCGCGATACCGACGATCCAGAACATGTTGCTGGTGTATTCGCCTGCCGTGGAGCGCGCGAAGCCGTTGGGCATGAAGCCGACGGCGGTGACCAGCGTGCCGGATAACATCGGCGCGGCGGTGTGGCTCCAGGCATACGCAGAGGCAGCGACGCGGTCGTATCCTTCTTCCATCTTCACCACCATCATTTCGATGGCGATGATCGCATCATCTACCAGCAGCCCGAGTGCCAGGATCAGCGAGCCCAACGTGATCCGGTCGAAATTCTTGCCGCTCATGGCCATGATTACGAAGACCACCGCCAGGGTCAGCGGGACGGCGGCAGCAACCACCACACCGACACGCCAGCCCATGCTGATAAAACAGACCAGCATGACTACCAGCAGTGCGACGAAGAACTTGATCATGAACTCATCGACCGCCGAACTGATATTGACGGCCTGATCCGTGACCTTGCTCAGGCTCATGCCCAGTGGCAGTTCGGCGTTGATCGCGCCCACTTCCTGGTCCAGTGCCTTTCCCAGGTCCAGCCCGTTCCAGCCATCGCGCATGACAATCCCCAGCAGCAGCGCAGGCTCGCCGCCGTTGCGAATCATGAACGTCGCCGGATCTTCGTAACCGCGTTTTACTGTGGCAATGTCCGCCAGCTTCAATGTCCGGCCCTGTGCCACAACAGGCGTATCGCGAATTTTCTGCAGCTCATCGAAAGCGCCGTCGAGCCTGATAAATACCTGCGGTCCTCGGGTTTCGACCGAACCCGCGGCGGTCAGCGCGTTCTGGTCGTTCAGCGCGGCAAATACCGTTTGAGGGCTGATACCCAGCGTTGCCAGTCGCTCGTGAGAGAACTCGACGTAGACTCGCTCGGGCTGCTCGCCCACTATATTGACCTTCTTCACTCCCGGCACATGCAGCAAGCGCTGGCGCAGCGATTCGGCGTCACGCGCCAGTACGCGTTGCGGCTCGCCTTTGGCCTTCAGCGCGAACAGCGCGAAGGTGACGTCCGAATACTCGTCGTTGACCATCGGCCCGATAACCCCGGACGGAAGGGTCATGGCCTCGTCACCGATTTTCTTGCGCGCCTGGTAAAACTCATCCGGCACTTGCGACGGCGGCGTGCTGTCGAGCAGAGTCAGGGTTGTGAATGCCATGCCCGGTCTGGTGTAGGTTTCAGCGCGGTCGTACCAGCGCAGCTCCTGAAGGCGTTTTTCGATCTTCTCCGCCACCTGATCCTGCATCTCCTGGGCGGTTGCTCCCGGCCAGACGGACACCACGGTCATTACCTTGACTGTAAATGCCGGGTCTTCGGCCCGGCCCAGTTTGAAAAAGGCAATGATCCCGGCCAGCGAAATCAGGTAAACAAGGAACAGGGTAATCGAGCGCTCGCGGACGGCCAGCGCTGACAGATTGAAACGGTCATTACTCATGGGCGCGCGCTCTGTGCCAAAGCCGCTTGAGCGGTCACTCTTACTTGCTGACCTTCGTGCAGAAGGTGCGCGCCAAGTGCGACTATTCGTATGCCTGGCTTGAGCTGCGTACTGATGCTGGCTTGCTCGTCATCAAGCTGCTGAACCACTACTGGCGTCCAGTAAACCTGTGCTGGCTCCCCTTGAATGACCCAGATGCCCGGTCCCTTGCCTGTGTCATACAGTGCGCCGATTGGCACCCGCAACGTGCTTTGCCCGGCGCTATCTGCGCTGGGGATTTTCACGGTGATGGTGGTGCCCAGTGGGGCATTTGCCATCTCGCCCTCGAGTATCCAGCGAGCTTCAAAGGTGCGGGTCTGACGGTCCGCAACGTCCGACAGCTGTCGCAACCGTGTTGTGGCGTTGAGGTCCTGATTGCCGAACAGCGTGGCCTGGGCGGTAGAACCGATACGGGGGCGCAGGTTTTCCGGAAGTTGAATAACCGCTTCACGCGGTCCGGCGTGTGCCACCCGTACCACGGCTTGCACTGCACTGACGACCTGTCCGGGCTCAACGAGGGTTTCCATGACAATGCCGTCGGCATCCGCCACAAGGTCTGCGTAGCGAGTTGCATTGAGAGCAACTTCTGCCTGCGCTTCGGCTGCACTGAGTCGAGCCTTGGCCGAATCCGCCGTCGACTTGATCTGGTCGTAGCTTGACGCTGAAATGGCGCCACTGCTGCGCAGGCTTCGGTAACGTATCTCTTCGTCTGCGGCCTGCTTTGCCTGGGCTCTGGCCGCATTCACTGCTTCGCGTTGGGCGTTGGCAGCGAGCTTCAGGTCGGCTGGGTCGATACGCATCAACGGTTGACCGCGCTTGACGGCCTGCCCGGTATCGACAAACCGCTCCAGCACCTTGCCGGACACCCGAAAACCAAGATCGCTTTGCACCCGCGCCGCCACGGTTCCGGTGAAGGAACGGGGCTCCAGGCCGGCCTCCTGGAGGCTCGCAACGCGCACCAGTGGCGCGTCTGTGCGCGGGTCCGCTGGCGTTTTTTCGTTGCAGCCGGTCAGGACAGCCGGCAGAACACTGGCGAGAGCAAGCAAAACGAATCGGTGCCGGAGCATGGGAATCTCAATGTGCAGTGATCAGTGTCTGCACTTTGATTACAGTGACCAATTTAGTCAATAGTCACAGGTGTTGCTTTGTTAAGGCGACAGACTGCGCAGCACCAGGCTGGATAACTGACTTGGCCCTTCGTCGGTGTGCTCGAAGCTGTATTGCAGCAGCAGCGGGTTGATGTAAGGGCGCATGACCAAATAGATCGCCATGACCGTTTCATCAAGAGGCGTCTTGCGCTCAAAGTCGCCGGTCTGTCGGCCTTCCTGCAGAATGTCCCGGAGAGTTGCCTTGAGGTGTTCCTCGTAAACCAACGTTGCCTGCCAGCGTTCGGTAGCTGCCGATGTGGCGATTTCGTACAGCTTGCGGTCCTGCGAAAACAGGCGAATGCTGGCCTCAACGACTGATTTGAACATGCGTCGCAGCTTTTCCGGTGGCTGGTCCGTTTGGCTGATTGCGGCGCTGACTTCGGCCTCGATTTCACTCAGGCAGTGGGCGCAGATCATCTCGCCGATGGCCTGTTTGGACTCGAAGAACTTGTAAATGTACGCCTTGGAAAAGCCGATCGCCCTGGCGAGATCGGACACGGTGGTCTTGCCGTAACCGTACTGGCTGAAATGTTCGGTGGCCGCAATCACGATCTGATCACGAATCTCATGGTCCACCGGACCACGACCTGCTGCGGGATTGCTGATGTTTTTGCTCATGGGGCGGAGCTTACTGACATTGGAGTAAGTGGACAATAAGTGACATTGTTGGGGATTGGTCATGAACATTACGGTCTCAACGCACGCGACATCCAACCGGGACCGGACGCAGAGCGTCCAGAAATGCATGCCGACGCGGAGCGTCGCACGATAGTGGAGATTATCGTT
>NZ_LJQT01000181.1:0-11159 GCF_001400515.1 Pseudomonas meliae
TGACGTAGGCATAGCTGGTTGCGGCTGCCGGGCGCACGTTCTTGAGCAGGTACATATACGCGCTGAACGCGACGATAGAGCCAAACACCACCAGATACAGCAGCGCGCCCCAGCCCGCCGCAGTCGGCATATGCGCAAGACGCTCGCCGCTCAAAGCGCTGCCGATCAGCAGCGTCGCTCCGGCAGTGATCATTTCCGCCGCACTGGCCATCGGTCCTTTGGGCAGCGGCATATGCTTGCTCAATACAGAGCCGAACGCCCACGACGCAGCGGCAAAGAGCACCAGCGCAGCGCCATAAGGGCTGGCTTGCAGATTGGAACCGAGATTCAGCAGACCGATGCCGATCAGGCCCAGCACGATGCCCGCCCACTCCAGATTAGTGGTGCGATTGCCCCAGAACAGGCCGAACAGCAAGGTAAACAGCGGCATGGTCGCCACCGCCAGCGCCGCGACGCCTGATGCAACGCCTGCGTGCTCGGCCAGCGTCACACCGCCGTTACCGCATGCCAATAGCAGGAAGCCAATCACAAACGCCGCCTTCCACTCGCGCCAGGTCGGTGCTGGCACGCCGCGATAACGCAGGAAACCGTACATCAGGCACCCGGCAATCAGAAAACGCACGCCAGCCATCATCAGCGGCGGCCATGACTCTACGCCAATACGGATGACCAGATATGTAGAGCCCCAGATCAGGTACAAGGCCAGAAAAGCACCAATGAGCAACGGCGAAACACGAACGGACTGAGGCATGGCAAGGCTCTGGGATCATTGTTATGGTGGACCTATTGTATGAAGGCCAGATGCGGATATTAAGCAGACAAACCTGTTTAAACCGCACTGAAACTTACGATTCAATGCTTGTAAGGTCTGCTTTCCTTTTATTTTAAAATGACCCATCGCACAGCACGAGGCACGTCATGACGCTGGATAAATACGATCGGATTCTGCTCGATGAGCTGTTGAAAAATGGCCGGGCGTCTTTTGCGCAGCTGGCGAAACTGGTCAACCTGTCCGCGCCCGCCGTGGCCGAGCGGGTCGCCAAGCTTGAGGCCAGCGGCGTGATCACTGGTTATGAGGCGAAGGTCGATCTGTCAAAGGTCGGCTTGCCGATTCAATGCCTGATCGAGTTGCGCATGGGCAGTCACGGCAATCAGCAGGCGTACAAGGAGCTGTGGCAGGTCCCTGAACTGATCCAGTGTTACCGGGTGACGGGCGACCCGTGCGTGATCATGAGGGCTGCGGTGGATTCGATGCCGCACCTGGAAGACCTGATCAATCGGATCGCCAGGTTTGGCTTCAGCAAAACCTCAATCGTGCTGTCGACAGCAGTGGAGCGCAGCCTGCCGGCCGATTACTTGATCAGCAACGGCAAGCAGGAGCACTGACAGGTCAGATGCCGCGCTGACGCTTCAGCGTTTCGCTGATCTTCGCGGCGGGGACTTTCTGCAGGGAGCACAGCATCTGGTGGGAGATGGCTGAGATACCGTGGGTCTGGCGCAATTCGTTGGTCAGGTGCACGGTCAGGTTGGCCGCCATTTCCGCATCGGCCATCGCCCGGTGAGCCTTGCCGGTGTCGGGCAGGCGCGCATAGCGGGTCAACGTGCCGAGCTTGTGGTTAGGTGCGCCCGGCATCAGACGTCGGGCCAGCAGCAGTGAACAGGCAAAGCTCTGTTCGCGCGTGCGCTGGATACGTGACAGCTCGTAATCCCAGAACTTCTGGTCGAACGAGGCGTTGTGCGCCACCAGCGGTGTCGAGCCGACGAAATCCGCCACATCGCCCATCACCCGCTCGGCGCTGGGGGCGGTACGAATCATGTTGTTGCTGATGCCGGTCAACCCTTCGATGAACGCAGGAATACGCACGCCGGCATTCATCAAGCTCTGAAAACGCTCGACGATACGCCCCTCCTCCATGATGACCACGGCAATCTCGGTTGCCCGGCAGCTATGGCCGGGGGAGATGCCGGTGGTTTCAAAGTCGATGACTGCAATACGTTCCAACACTGGCCTGACCCTGTAAATTCATTTCAGCAACAACGCGCCTTCGATAGGCACATAACGACTGGCTGCGCGAATCAACGAGTTCGCAGTCAGCCCCGGCACGCCATAGGCCACCGCCTCAACACCATGTTTGCTGATCACACGTTCGAGCAACATGTCGAAATCGCCATCACCCGATGCCAGCACGACTTCGTCCACTTGCGGCGCGAAATCCATGATATCGATGGTGATGCCGACATCCCAGTCCCCTTTCGCCGAACCGTCGCTACGCTGGATGTACGGCTTGAGCCTGACGGTAAACCCCAGATTGCGCAGGATCTGCTGGAACTGCTGTTGTTTGCTGTCGCCACGATCGATGGCGTAGGCAAACGCGTGAACAATCTCGCCGCGTTTGCTGATATCCGCCCACAAGGCGGCGTAATTGAAATGACAGCCATGCGCCTGGCGCACGGTGTAATACAGGTTCTGCACGTCGGCGAACACCGCGATCTTCTTCACCGCAATTCCTCATGGCGGGCAACACGCCCACTGGTTACAGCGATCCGGAATGTGAATCGGCACCCAGTATGCCAGCTTGAGAACGGAATTGAGCTTCAACTATAGTGCGACGCTCCGCATGACGCAGAGCGTCAAGAAGGGCATTCCCACGCTGGAGCGTGCGGAACGATAATTGTCTGTTCTGGAGCGTGAGGAGCGATCACTGCGTCCTCACACAAACGAATCATCATCAGAGAACATGTCGCCGCCATCGTCAAAGTTGTCATCGGCGGTGTACTGCTGATCCGGCTGTCCCCAGCCGCCCTGATCATTGAACGAGCCAGTGTCCTGAGCCTGTGGCGCGTCGTGAATGACCTCGACGATCTCCTGCGGCTGGCTGTGGTGGCTGAACATGCTGCTGATGCCCTCTGCCAGCAGCACACCGCCCGCCACACCGGCCGCGGTCTTCAACGCACCGCCGAGAAAGCCACTGCCCGCAGCCGGAGCAGGCGCGGCATAACCGCCCTGCGGCGCTGCGGGCGCAGGGGCTGAATTGAAACCGGCACCGTCGCGCCAGCCACCACCCGACGTCTGGCCCGGCTGAGCCTGAGGCGCTCGCGAGACGCTGCTGCCGAAAATACTCGACAGAAACCCGCCGCTGGCCGGCGCTGACGAAGATTGCCCTTTGGCCTGCTGCAGCTCGGCCTGCAACTGCTGGATCTGCTCGTCGCGCTGTTTCACCTGCTGATTGACCGCAGCTTCCTGCACCAGAATCGCCTGCGTCATGTAATACGGCGCAGCGGGCTGGCGAGTCAGATGCTCCTTGATGCGCGCCTCGGCCGCAGCATCTCGCGGAGCGGATGCCGTCTCGGCGTCTTTCAGTTTCGAGAAAAGACCATCAATCAGGGTTTGCTCTTCGCTGTTCATGACCACCTCACTGAGTTGCCACTGGAATTCTTTCCTGCCGCACCGGCAGGACCATGCTCAGAAAATGGGGCCTCATCCACCCGCTTCAATGACATGAAGAAAAAGATAAGAAGATCTCGGCCCACCACCACTGCGCTTGGTTCGGCAGGGGCCATGGGCTAAAGTGTGCGCCTGCTTTTAGCCTGCGATCTATCTACATGAACCCGTTGACCGTCATCCAGGATTCGCTCTATTTCTTTCGGCGCAATCTGGGCAGCATTATGCTGCTGTGCCTGCCTGTCGTGATACTCGAGGTGCTGGCCAAACAAGCGCTGAGCAACGCCATGCCCGCCGACACGTCGCCTGCCTACGAATTGGTCATCGGGCTGTTTTTCTACCCTATCTATACAGCGGCACTGATCCTGTTTCTCGACGCACGCAGCCGTGGCGAAGACGTCTACACCCGCGACCTGCTGGCCATGGCGTTGCGCCTGTGGCCCACCTTCGCCGTGCTCTCGGCAATGAGCACTCTCCTGATCATGTTCGGCCTTTCGCTGTTCGTGGTCCCCGGCCTCTGGGTCATGATCAAGCTGGCGTTCTGTGAATACCTGCTGGTCCTGCGCAAGCTCACGCCGTTTATGGCCATGCGCGAAAGCATGCTGATGACCACCGGGCACTTCACCCGCATTCTGGTGTGCGTACTGAGCGTCTACATTCCCCTGTGGCTGCTTGAGGGCGCCAGCCTGTACCTGTTTCCGGAACCGCAAAGCGCAGCGGTTTCCGTGATCACCGACAGCATCGGCAGCTTCCTGCAACTGTTCACCATCATTGTGACGTTCCGCCTGTTCATGCTGATCAGCGAGCCCGCGCACAGGGCCTGAACCAACAGCTGACGCCAGACGCACCGATTCGGTATGCTAAATAC
This sequence comes from Pseudomonas meliae, assembly GCF_001400515.1. NCBI lineage: Bacteria > Pseudomonadati > Pseudomonadota > Gammaproteobacteria > Pseudomonadales > Pseudomonadaceae > Pseudomonas > Pseudomonas meliae. Next base: position 4,311 of record NZ_LJQT01000181.1, read on the forward strand.
CGAATCCCTCACCGAGCGCCAGGCGCTCCAAGTCGAGCCGATGCCACGTCTACTGCTACGTCTGACCCTGTACAGCCTGCTGCTGGTCGCCGTATTGCTGGTAATGGTTTACCAACTGACGTGGAGCCCTCCAGCTCGCGAGTTACTCCCGGCCAGCTGCAATCCTGCGGTTCAAGCGCCCAAGCTGGTGCCGGGGCAAGCCCTCAAAGTCATGACCTGGAACATCCAGTACCTGGCGGGCAAGCGCTATGTGTTCTGGTACGACATGGCCGACGGCAGCGGCCCGGACGAACGCCCGACGCATGAAGACCTTGCCTACAACCTGGATGAAGTGGCGCGGGTCATCCGTGATGAACAACCGGATATCGTGTTGCTGCAAGGAGTCGACGATGGTGCCAAAAACTCCGATTACGAAGACCAACTGACATTGATCAAAGAACGAGTGGCGGACCTCTACCCGTGCAGCACGCAGGCGTTCTACTGGAAATCGGAGTTTGTACCCAACCCGCATATCTGGGGCAGCGTCGGCAGAAAACTGGCGACCCTCAGCCGCTTCCACATCGACAGCGCCGAACGCGTTCAACTGCCAGTGCCGGACGCCAATATCATCAGCCGTCAGTTCCAGCCCAAGGATGCCTTGCTGATCAGCTACCTGCCCTTGCGTGACGGCGGCAAACTGGCCGTCATCAACACCAGCCTGACCACCGCCAGACACATCGGCGACACCGCACAAAAACAGATCGTCGCCACTGAAAAGCAGTTGGACAAACTGGAAAGCGGCGGCACACCGTGGCTGATCGGCGGCGACTTCAACCTGCTGCCGCTGGGCCAATACCAGCGCCTCCCCGAGGAGCAACGCCTCGGCTACGCCGCCGACAGCGAACTGCACGAGCTGTGGGAGAAATACCCGATGATCCCCGACAACGCCGAATCCAGCGGCATAGACCGCGGCAAATGGCTCACGCACTTCCCCAACGACAGCCGCATCAACGGGCCGGACCGGACGGTGGATTACCTGTTTTACAGCCCGAGTTTGAAGCGGGTCAGTGCGAGGGTACGGCGGGACGATACTTTGTTGATCTCTGATCATTTGCCGGTGATTGGGCGGTTTTTGTTGCCGGTTTTGCCTTGAGGGGTTCCTGCTCTGTAATCAGATAGTTTTCTAAAATAAGGATATTGAATTGAAAAAACTTAACGTTGCTAAAACTATTCTGGGGGGCGCTGCAGCACTTTGCTTCATGACTCCCCTCTGGGCTAAAGATGGAAACGAAGCACTGGCGGCGGTAATCGATCAGCAAAAGACACAGCTTCCCATCATGCTGGACCTTATGACCCGAATAGACACGATTGCCTATGCTGATCACACCGTCCTCTACAACCTCACGATCAATGGTTACAACGGAAGGCCTGGCGAAAAAGTCTACTACGACAGCTACCTGACTCAGCAAATCCAAGGCAGCTTGTGTAAGCAGACAGCCTATCTATTGGTGCTGGAGCTGGGTAACAAAATCACTTATTCGTACTCCAGCTCGACAGGCGAGTTCATTACATCGATCACGCTTTCACGCAAAGACTGCGAGTAAAGCAACAGGTGCGTCTTTGTGCTCGCCCTGAAAAAAGACAGGACGCTCATGAGCGTCGGGTTGTAGATATGGGCTTGCGTTATCGCACGCACCTGATAATTGAAGCGTATCCCCCGCTACGTCAGTCCGCGCCGCTCCACATCGCATCAAGCGCCCGCTCAAGCGTAGGTGTCTTGATCTCGATGCCATCGCCGTACGCCGCCGTGCCACGAGCGCAGTCGATAATCACCGTGATTCCAGCACCGGTGAGCCGTCCGGGGTATTTGCGCAGGGTCAACTCAACACATGAGCAATCCAGCCAGCGTGCCTGATCGGCTGACCAGCCATTGTCTTCGAAAGCAAACACGCGGATGTCGCGCCTGATGTCGATTATCTCGGGTGGGTAAATCCATTGCGTGGCAAGTGCCTCGTAAGGCGTCGTCTGGACACGATAGCGAGCACTTGGGGACAGGGCGATCACTTCAATGCGCTCTCCGCGCATGGTGTCGCCTTCATGCTCGGAGCTGGCAAATATGGGCTCATAACCTTTCCCGGTGAACGTAAAGAATTTCGTTTTTCCATCAGCCTTCAACTGGGCCAGAGCTGCGCTCACCAACGGGAGAGACCTATCGTCAGGCTCAAGCGCTCGGTCATATCCGTCAAACTCGATACCCATAAAGTTGGCTTCATCAGCATCATCCGTGTAGCAGCGCGCGGCGAGGGACAGAGTGCCCTCCGTGAAGTAGTACATGTCGTACTCATAGTAATAGTCGTAGAAGCCGTCCTTATCCTGCTCGCTGGCGTCGATATGGTGATACCGCTCCATGCGGATTGAACCCGGGCCTTGGGATGTCCACTCGGGTTTGAGCTCGCCGTCACGGTGGTACTCACGTGAAAAGATGTTTTTCATCCAGCGCTTGATAAGGGATTTGAAAACAAATCTGGCAGTGTTCAATGTCCTTCCCTGGTTACCCGGTTGCTCGGAAACTTTCCGTGATCGATTCCTGAGTATTCGCGTGATTGAAAATACCTGAGCCGAGTGCGAATGGCAGCCCTATAGCCCGCAATAAGCTGGCGAGTCGCCGAGCATCTGAATGTCGTCCTTCAGCAACTGAAAGGGTCAAAACAGTTTGAACCGTTTTCAGACGCGCTCGCCTAATGATTAGCCTGTGGATACTCCCACAGGCTACGTGCCAATACCGGCATACCCAAAGGGTGATCAACGTGGCTAAAGACGACAAGAAAAGCAAAGGCGAAGCCTCAAAAGCCAGCAAGGATCTGAAAGACAAGAAAGCATCACCGGCCAAGAAATCTGAAGCGGCCTCGACGCTTTCCAAGTCTTCCGAAAAGAAGGACAAGAAAAAAGACGCCGAGCCAAAGAAAGCTGCCAAAAAAGCTGATAGCAAGCCAGACAAGGCCAAGAAGTCAGACAAGGCGGAAAAGCCGGTTAAAAATGTTTGCTGCCTGCCAGGGCGTTGCGCCCTGGTGTTCTCCGGGTCTGTTGCGTTGGGTATCCAATATCTGATCAGGTGTTTCAGACTGGGTACTTGAGCAGCAAGAGTGCGCCGCTATCCCATCGATCCCCCTCGTCTTTAGCTCACAAATAGCCTGCTGAATGCTGCGCGACTTTACGTCCCCCTCGGCTTAACCCTAGCCGTAGCCTCCGCCACCAATGGATCATCCGGCCAGTAATGCTTCGGATACCGCCCCTTCAAATCCTTCTTCACCTCAATATAGGTAGACCGCCAAAAGTTGGCCAGATCCTGCGTCACCTGCACCGGACGGCGTGCTGGAGACAGCAAATGCAGTTTCAACACCTGCCGCCCATTGGCAATGCGCGGGGTGTCAGATAACCCAAACAACTCTTGCAGCCGCACCGACAGAATCGGCGGGTGTTCGCTGTAGTCGATACGGATATTCGAGCCAGACGGCACCTGGATGGTCTGCGGGGCCTGCGCTTCCAGTTGTTGCGGCATTGGCCACGGGAGGAGGTTGCGCAGGATGGAGGACAGGTCGAGCTGGCTGAAATGGCTGAGCCGGGTGACTTTGCCCAGGTAGGGCATCAGCCAGTTTTCGAGTGTCGCCAGCAGTTGCGCGTCACTCAGGTCGGGCCATTCGCTTGCTGCGCTTTTGTCGATGTCCAGGTTGCGTAGCAGCGCGACACGCTCCTGCCACTGGCGCAGTTCGGGTGTCCACGGCAGCAGTTCCAGGCCTTTGCGACGCACCAGCGCCAGCAATGCCTGGCTGCGGGCTGCGTCATCGAGGCCGATCAGCGGTTCGCGGTTGATAATAAGCTCGCCCGCCTTGCGCTGCCGTTCTGCGCGGAACACGCCTTCGCGCTCATCCCAGTCAATCTGGTCCACCGTGATGACCTGCTCGGCCAGCACAGAGTCGAACAGCGCTGGATCGAATTCGGCAGCGAGGTAGATGCGTTCCTCGCGCTGCCCTTGTCGGCTGCCTAAATCCGCGATGACCAGCCAAGGCTGCTTCATCAGTGCGTCGGCCTCGGCGAAAAGTGCCGCGCGACCGTTGGCCAAGCGATATTCAGCACCACCCGGACGACGTTGCTGTGCCACGCGATCCGGGTAGGCCAGCGCCAGTAGAGCGCCCAGCCAGCGAGAGTGATCGGGATCGCTGACCGGGCTTTTTACGGTGCCGCGCAGGTATCCGCGATATTGCCGTGCTAGCTGTTTAGCTCGCTGCACGCCGCCCTGTGCGCCACGCGCAGCACGCTCGGTGCCCGCCAGCAAGGTCAGGCGGCTGTGCAGATCGGCCCCGCCGCCGCGCAGAATATCGCGCTCGCCCAACAGTGCGGCCACGTCACACGCCAGTTCGCCCAAGCCCAATGCATGACCGCGTAGCAACAGGTGCGCGATGCGCGGATGGGCCGGCAGCTCGGCCATCGCCTGACCGTGGGGCGTCAGCGCTGGCGGTTGGCCCGGCTGATTGCTCAGCGCCTCAAGCCGCACCAGCAAATCCTGCGCCTGTGCATAAGCCGCCGCTGGCGGGACATCGAGCCAAGCCAGTTGCGCAGGCATGACGCCCCAGCGCGCCAGTTGCAGCGCAAGCCCGGCGAGATCCGCCTGAAGAATTTCTGCCGCGCCGTAGGCGGCCAGTTGATCGTGTTGCGCTTCTGACCACAGCCGGTAACACACACCCGGCTCCAGCCGCCCTGCCCGTCCGGCACGCTGGGTGGCGCTGGCACGGGAGATACGCTGGGTTTCCAGACGCGTCATGCCGCTGCCCGGATCGAAACGCGGCACCCGCGCCAACCCGGCATCGATCACCACACGCACGCCGTCGATGGTCAGGCTGGTCTCTGCGATATTGGTCGCCAGCACCACTTTGCGCGTGCCCTTGGGCGCCGGTTCGATAGCAGCGCGTTGCGCATTCAGATCAAGCTCGCCATGTAAAGGGCAAAGCAGGATGTCGGCGCGTTCGCCCAGCGCTTCTGCCAGTTGCTGGTTGACCCGACGAATCTCGGCCTGCCCCGGCAGAAATACCAGCAGGCTGCCGGACTCGCTGCCCAGCGCATCCAGTACCGTCTGCACGACACGCGGCTCGATGAATTCACCCGGCTGAAAAGGACGCCCCCACTGCATCGTCACCGGAAACATCCGCCCGTCGCTGCGCACAACCGGCGCATCGTCCAGCAACGTCGCCAGCCGCTCGCCTTCCAGCGTGGCCGACATCAGCAGAACCTTCAGCGGCTGATCGTCACGAAACAGCTCACGACCATTGAGGCTCAGGGCCAATGCCAGATCAGCATCCAGACTGCGCTCGTGAAACTCATCGAAAATCAGCAACCCGACGCCTTCCAGCGCAGGGTCGTCCTGCAAACGACGCGTGAGAATCCCCTCAGTCACCACTTCAATACGCGTATTCGGGCCGACCCGGCTTTCCAGACGAATCCGATAACCCACCGTCTCACCGACCTTCTCGCCCAGCTCACTGGCCAATCGCTCGGCGGCTGCTCTTGCCGCCAGTCGCCGAGGCTCCAGCATCAGAATGGTCTGCCCGGCCAGCCAGGTTTCCTCAAGCAGCGCGAGCGGCACACGCGTGGTCTTGCCCGCGCCGGGAGGGGCTTCTAGTACGGCTTCATGGCGCGTGGTCAGGGCCTGGCGCAGGGCTGGCAGGACGGCATCGATGGGTAACCAGATCATGGGGGCTCCCTGAGAGATGCGGGGAGTATACCGGGGTGGGGTTGGGGAATCAGGCGGCGTGTTTTAGCTGAACGGCAGTCGCCAGAAAGACTGCCGCAAGCATGCCAGACGTCGAAAAATCAGACCTGGACTTCGTCACCTTTCTCATCAATAAGGCCATTGTCGTATTTCTTGCGCAATTCTGGATCGGACAAAATCTTGAACGCATTTGAAATCACTTTGAAACGCTCAGTCGCCTCAGCCTCCTTACCGACATTCTTATCAGGATGATTCTTCAGCGAGGCTTTCCTGTAGGCCGTTTTGACTGCGGAGAGGTCTGCCGTCATGTCCGAGAGGCCCAAGTGTTCGTACAACGGCTTGACGGGTGGCTTGGCGGGGACGGAATCGCCCACCTTCGAGGAAGCGTCAGCGGCTGGTGTGTTGTGGGGCCGTTGCGTTGACGGCCGCTCAGCGCCTGCATTGGGCTTTGCTTTCGGTGGCGGCGGTGTGCTGTTGGCCTGCGGGCGAGTGCGTGGAGGCGTTTGCGGATGTGCTTGCTGTTGGGCGCTTTCAGGTCTCCAGGATGGGCCCGGTGTGGGTCGTCGTACGCGATCGGTGTTCGACTGACGAATCTCGTTGATCAACTGGTCAGCGATGTCGTTCATCAGCTTGTTCAGCTTCAGGTTGCTGGAGAAGAACGCGTGGTGCGCCTCACAGTTGTCCTTGCCCTGCGCGGGTTCAGGCTTGGCCATCGCGTCGGCCAGCTTCTTGCCCAGAGAGAACAACATCTTGCCCTGGCTGTCGCTGACGCCCAAAAAGCTCATCACGTTATGCATCGACTTGTCGCGCTCCCAGACAACGCTGGCTACGTCGAAGGCAGCTCGTGCCAGATTGAATCGGCCTCCGCCTTCGTGAGTCTCGACATTGGTCACCGGTTCCTTGCCGCGCAATGCGTCCAGGATTACCGCGAGGCCTTTCTGCTGACGCTCGTTGAGCCGGCCTTTCTGCTCCAGCAATGAGCTGTTGACCTGCAACGCCACTTTGCCAGCGATATGGCTAACGACGTTCATCGCGCGATCTATCGTTGGCCTTGTCGAATCGCTGAGCGCCACACGCGCCAAGGAGGATGCAATGCTGGTGAGGTT
>NZ_LJQT01000470.1:0-778 GCF_001400515.1 Pseudomonas meliae
GGTTTTTCGGAAAACCTGCCCCTGTCGTCGATACGCGCCACGGTCAAATCCGTAGGCCGCTGGACGTGGGATCGCTACACCGGTGATCGCCGTTGCCACCGAGGGGCCATGCAGCTCGATGGCAGCTTATCGCTCACCGAACGGCAGAGCCTGGCGGCCAGGCGCACCCATGAACTACGACACAAAGCCACAGAATCGAAGATACGCGCCGCGTGCCGTCAGCTCCAAGACCAGGGCAAGGCACTGGTGCGATCTGCGATTGCAGCACTCGCCGGCGTTTCTGCGAGCACGGTGGCCAGGTATGCACACATCCTGTCTGAGGTGACCAAGCCTGCCACTGTGAGTGTGCTCAAGGTGAGCGCAGACGCGATGCCAACGGTAACCCCGGGCGAACAAGCGGCACCCCGAGAGGCCGTTCAGTGCCTGAAAAAACAGGCCCTGACAGATCGCGACCAGGGGGTGTCATATGCTGTACATCAGATACCTGCGGTCCCGCAGGGGCCGCAAGCCAGAGTGCCCTTAAAAACAGAACATGAGGATGGTTCATGATGGGGAGTGCGCGTATGAATTCAGTGCGTGCTGTCTTCCCCGTCCTGCGCTGCATAGCGCGCTAGCACTACGTCAGTGAGTGTTCGGACCGAACTCAAGCCTGGTTGGTGTCTCGACATTTCGCTGTAAATGGGGGCTGCTACTGGAGAGCTGGGCTCTTGCCTGTCCAAAGCCGACGCCTTACTCTGCAATCCAAATGAATTTGATCTGGAAGGAACACCACCATGGC
>NZ_LJQT01000303.1:0-22355 GCF_001400515.1 Pseudomonas meliae
TTTGGTTGGCGTTGACACGTATGGGCACCTGAGCCCATCAGCGTGACCAAGAATCCCTGGTCACGGGCATTCTGAGCAGTCCCCTGGGACACTGGGCAGACCAAAGCGAGTCCAAAAGAATCGTTAAACTCGCGCTTCGATAACACGAGGCAGTAATGCTCACCCAACATTTCGCGTCCGGTGGAGGGATCGAAATTCAAATGCCAGATTTCACCGCGACCAGGAACACTCGGTGGACGTCTTACCATTGTTCGTTTCCGACCGCTGCCATATCGTCCCAGGCTTCAATACGCGCTTCTTTCGGGGTCGCCGCAATCAGCTCAGCTAGAGTGGGTTTCTTTCGGCTGGGTTTGACCACCAAGGCATCCCCTTCGATTTTCCACGCCAGTTGGCAACCTGCAACCAAGTGATTCTGGGCCGCAAACGCAGCTGGCACCGCCAGGATCAATGAGCCGCCCGAGCGGCGAAGCGCAACAGTACCCATATCCATACCCTCATCTAGTTTTACAAAAGTATAACTAACTCTCGACCAATAAGATACCACAGCAGTGAGATGAGGCCTGGCTGTACGACGATTCTTGAGGTCTTTTTTCCTACCCCTGCGGATCGCATTGGTTGCTTGTCGATCATTGCTCAGGCGAGCGTACAGAAGGTCGTCTTTTCGGGCGACTGTGAAAAATCGTTAAAAAAGCCCCGATTCAACGGGGCATAGGGCATACCACTTTCCTATTTCCTTCGGCCAATACGCATGACGACGAACACAGCGCCGAGGACCACAATGGTGATGGCGAGCCACAACATGAGCGCTAACATATCGCCGCGTACATAATCCATAAATTGGCTGAACGAAGTCAGATCGTGTTGGGCCGAATAAACGACAATGGCAGCAACGGCGATGATAATGAACACATACTGCATAGGCTTTCCTCCCTTTTCGCGGTTGCGAAAATCGGCCGGCCTCTACAGCGCCGACCTTGGTCTATGCGCCTTCCGAAAGACCGATTAAACGTCTAGGCTCTGCTGTTCCTCGGCTTTGATGAGGAAGTCACTCAGAGAAGCGCCATTTTCTATGGCCTGTGCGATCGGACGAGGCTTTCTGCCAACGCCTGCCCAGTACTTAGTCACCCCATCTTCGACGAACACATACTTCGGCTCGCGCTTCTGGGTCGAGGTGCGGCTTTTTTTCCGGGCTTTAGGCTCAAAGTCACCACCTGCCAACTGGCCGAGGTCAAAACCTTCACTTTCAATCAGTGCCAGCAGCTCTTGACGTTTGACCTCACGGGCTTCGCGCTCAAGCTTTTCAGCGGCGTATTCTTCTTTACGCTCGTCAAGGGCTACCCCTAGTTTTTCGTGTGCTTCCAGCAATAATTCATAATCATTTTCACGGACAAAAGCACGGATGCTGCGCACGTTGGACAACACACGCATGACGTCTTCGTAGGCATTAGCAGCCATAAATAAACCTCTCATAGCACTCAGTAAAAATGGGCGTTACTTCTTTTTAGCAAACTCAAAGCTGACAGTGCCAGTGGTTTTATCCTGCAAAACTAGCATGGCAGAAAACGATTTTCCTGTTTTTTTACTGACAAAGCCCTTGATTTCAACTGTCTTGCCCTTCTTGATCAGCGTTTCGACCTGACTGGCGGTGATCTTCTTGTCGGCGATGGTGGCCCATACCTTGAAGGTGCAACCTGTGCAGGCGTACGTCTTGGCGCTGGCGACGATTTCTTTACCGCAGTTGGGGCAAGGAGATTCTAGACGCGGCAAGCCACCCTCACGAGGTTTGTGCTCGCCTTTAATTTCTCCGACATCGACCTGGCTAACCTGCTCGGTCAAAAAGGTCATCAGTTTCGAAATAAAGTCGTCAACGCTTAACGAACCTTGTTCGATCAGCGTTTGCTGTTCAGACCAGAGTGCCGTCATGTCGGGCTGCGTGGCAATGTCGGGCAGTGCATTGAAGAAGGCAATTCCCGTTTCAGTGGGGATTATTTTGGATTTATCCAAGGTGATGAAATTACGTGTTTTGAGCGTTTCAATGATTGCTGAACGGGTCGCTGACGTGCCAATACCGCCGTGTTCAGCCTCGTTGTCCCGATCTTTGTCTTTGAGCAACTTCTTGATCACAGGATCGCTGACAAAATCAGCAATGCGTACCAAGGCGGCAAGCAAGGTTGCTTCGGTGAACAAAGCAGGCGGGGTTGTCTTCTTCTCGGTCACACTGGTTTCACGACATGAACCCGAATCCCCTGCTTTCAACTCGCTGACGGATTCGAAGGCGGTGCCCACCTCATCATCAGACGATTCATCGTTCTCTTCCTTGTTCTCGCTGCTCGATCCCTTGAGCAATGTTTCAAAGCCTGGATCAACTGTTGTCTTGGCTTTGTAGGAAAATACCTCGCCTGCCACGTCAACGGAGCCGGTGGCCTCAAGGTACTTTTTGTTGCGCATGAACTGCACCAGGTACTGACGCGCAATGGCCTGATAGACCTTGGCTTCAAGGTCAGACAACGCCGAAATATCAGGCACATTGATGGTCGGAATGATGGCCGTGTGCGCTGAAATCTTGCTGTCATCGAACGCTTTGCTTTTGATACCCGGCTCTGTGGCCACGTGCATGAACTCGGGCTTTTCTTTGAGCGCAGCAAGGATGTTAGGCGCGTCGGCAAACTGCTCGTCAGACAGATAATTGCAATCGGAACGGTTGTAGGTGATCGCCTTGTACTTTTCGCGCAGCGCTTGTGTGATCTCAAGCGTTTGAGCAGCGGTCAGACCAAATCGCTTGTTCATGTGCTGTTGCAGCTTAATCAAGTTAAACGGCAGCGGAGGTGTGGTTTCTTTTTCCTTGACGGCACAATCACGCACGGTGGCCGCTTGTCCCTTGCAGCGATCACCTACCCTGTCAATAGCGGCCTTATCAATCACTCGGCCTTTGTCATCCTTCAATAGGTCCTCTGAGGGTTTGAGACGCGCCGTGAAGGTATTGCCGCCCACCGTGAACGTGCCGTCCAGGGTGTAGAAAAATGAGGACGTATGCGCCTGATTCGCGAGCCAGCGTCGGACAATCAGTCCCAGGATAGGCGTTTGCACCCGGCCAACGCTCAACACGCCCTGATAGCCCTTGGCTTGCGCTGCGATGGTATACGCACGGGACATACTCAGGCCGTACAACAAATCACCGGCAGTACGGGCATAGGTCTTTTGATAGATGCCAAAAAAGTCGCTATTGTCTCTCAGATGGGCTAAGGACTTTTTGACCGCATTAGGGGTGTTGTCACTGATTAATACCCGTTTTACCGTTTTGGTGTACCCCGCAAAAAGAATCAGCTCGTCTACCAGCAGTTGCCCTTCATCGTCGGGGTCGCCGCCATGCACAATTTCATCCGCCTCCTTGATTAGATTAATGACGTTGCGCGTGTGATCTGCTTTGTCGGGGATGACTTCATATTGCAAGGGAAACAGATTCAACGGCAAGTCGTCTTGTTTCCACTGCTTATAGCTGGGATTGTAAGCCTCCGGATCGACAGATTTAAGCAAGTGGCCAATGCACCACGTGACTTTATCTTCTCCGCACTCAAAGTAACCGTTCTTTTTTGAAGGCTTTCCGTCTGTCAAGGCGTTTGCGATGTCCAGGGCAAGAGCGGGTTTTTCAGCGATATACAGTTTCATGATTCAACCTATATATTCATTCGATTTGTCGCCACAAATAGGGCGGAATTTTATCAAAGGAGCGACCGGTTGCTATTTCGACGCCGCGATGGTCAGCAGCAGCCAACACGGACAGCGCCTCATCAGCAGTCACTTTTTTAAGCAGCCGCTCGACCATAAAGTCGAGGGTTTCTTGTTTGCTACAACGTCGAAACTTCAACAAGTACGCTTGTTTGTTCAATGGACTAGCCCCGGACCTTACCGAATGTGTCCAGTATCATATCAGAGTAGGCCGGATCGGAGCCTTCACAGCGTCCTAAAAATGCTTTCCGAGCATCAAACGTTGGTTGCGGTCTGAACTTGCCGCGTTTCTTGACTTCGATGCTGAAAAACTTCTTCTCGGCGGATTGGCAATCCGCACCACCATTATTGCCTGTCAACTTGCCGTACATGCACAGCGTGACGGTGCAAGCGTCCGTCTCACCAGCATGTGCGTAAGCGATTACCCCAAGCCAAAGGAGCAGCCCCGCAAAAGCGATTCTCTGTGTCCTATTGAAGGTATTCATTTTTCAGCCCCTCATGAGGTGGTAGGGTTAAAACCTGATACAGGCGGCCCCGTAATATTTCGTTGATTTCCGTTAGGGTTACTCGCTCAGACATAAGCTCGGTATTGGACGTATCCAGCAAGCCTGCAATCTGCTGAATAGCCTCACAAAACTCACGGTCCGTCATCGTAAAGCGCTCAAATAAGGGCTGTGGCAACATGCGTTGAACTTCATACATGCGTTCATACAGCACGAGTGCATTGAGCATTAGATTTCTCCGTGTCGGTGTGCTGTAGCCTTCTCCGGAATGAAGGGTTTTAAAGTTCATTTTTGCACCTCGCCGTATTTATGAAGCGTGATAGAGACGTTTTCACAGCCAACACAGAGCGTGGTTGCCCGGTACGTGAGACTGGAACTGGTGGTTTCGTGCTTCCACGTTCGGCTGACTGGCTGCACAGGCGTTGCCTTCTGGTTGACCCTGATCGGTGCTGTAGCCCCGTGCTGTAGCAGCCATTGCTGGGTGCGTGCAGCATCCGTCAGGTTGTGGGTGTCCAGCTCGATCAGGTCCGCGTGAGCCAGTGCGTAATAGAACGCCGTGTCGTATGAGCGCTGATCGCCCTGGAAGTCGGCTAACGTCAAGCTCCAGGGGCCATTAGCCTGTGCAGACTTGATCACTTCATTGGTTACCACCAGGCGCGGCAGGCCGGTATTAACCACTTCTGGCTGCTGATCAAAATCAACGGCGACGGGTCGAGGGGGTGAAGAACATCCTCCCAGCACCCAACCGGCCACAGATAAAAAGCAAAACGCTATTTTTTTCATGGGGTGACCCTCAAAAGTTAACATGCGCTTCTAGTTCATGCCGGGATAAGGTCAATGCCAAGTCATCCTTTGTTGGAAATTCGCCTTGACCTAATGTCGCCTTAACAGCTTGGAGCGTGGGGGAAAGTGCAATCAGTTTGTCCATAAAAAAATCATCGTTGAAATAGTAAGCCTTTTTGCAATAAATCGGGTGTTCCCCTTTGAGTAAAATGACTTCATCGTCCACAGGCAGCAATTTAAGCTCCTGCGCTAACATGAGGGGGCGCTTCTCGTCTTTTTCTGACTCACCGCGCTGTGTTTTTCCACCTATGGTTTTGCTGGTAGACTTCCATTTGGGTGACGTAAAACCCAACTCATTTGATATCTTTTCCGCGTGTTCCTGTTCACTCAAAGAGAAATTGATCTTGCATGAATGGTTGGCAATCAGCGTTTTCGTACCGTTCAGGCCATAAATATCGTTCAGTTGTGACAAGTCCTGAAAGATGGTTAACAGTTGCAGTTTGTAGCCTGCAATGTAGCCCGCCGCGTCCTTAACGTAGCTGATTCGCCCAATGGAAGGGAATTCATCCATCAGAAACAAAGCGTTCAATTTGAGGGATGGATCAAAATCAGGGTTTTCACTCAGGTTTACTTTGAGTGCGCAGTTGAAGAACAAATTTAGGATAACGGGAGCAATTTTCACATCCTCCGGCAAGACGCCTAAATACACCGTCATTTTTTCGCGGCGCAACTGCCTAAAGTCAAAGTCGTTTTTGTCTGTCGCCTTTCTGACATTTGGCAAGGTGAAAAGACGCAACTCTTTCTCAAACGTTCCCGTCACACTGCCTTTCACATCATCACCCAGCAGGGAAAAGCTTTTTAGCTTATCGTGCGCGCCCTGGACGACATGCACGATTGATTCAGGACAGGTCGTAGGAGAGGGTGCGTCCACAAGTGCTTCCGCCAAGGCTTCAATAATGTCATCCACGGTCACTTGATAGTAAACATCCAGTGCCGTCCCTATAGAGAACAGAGGCTTGATGTTAAAAGTCCGCAATTGGCCCGGCTGGTAGGTCAAGAAATACCAAAGCGCCGAGACATAAGCCACAAACAGACTTTGAGCAGCGGTGTTGAAGTGCTTTTCAGCGCCCGTTGTACTGTCGGTGTTGTAGAAGATTTCGGCGATGCCGAGTAAATCCGACAGCCCCTTGCTGTGGCTCAGGTCTACGTACACCAATGGGTTCATGCCGTGCGACTTCTCATCAAACGGGTTAAACAGAAAAATCTTGTTTCCCAACACCTTTTGCCGATAGCGGCTGGTGATGTTGTAGCACTCCTGTTTTAAATCCAGGATGATTGCAGAACCCAACCACAGCATCAGGTTGGCGATCACCACGGCGGCCCCCTTGCCAGAGCGACTCCCTGCACCGAGGGATACAAAGTCAGGCTGGACATAACGCAGCAGCTTACCTTTGTACTTACCGATCACAATGCCCTTTCCGTTGTCATCCCCCCAGGTGACTGACTTTGACTGACGGATATCGCGCTCAGTGGCGAAGCGCGCATCACCGTGCAGCGTTTTCTTGGGTGTTCCGTTGAGCTTTATCAGCGCAAGCACAGGCAATGTCAAAGACGCCACAAAGCCGATGCCCAAGGCTGCGAATGCACTGACCCTGATTTCGGTGTTGGACGTGCTTGAAAATATGGCTTCCCACAGTTTTCCATATTGCCATAGCGAAACGATTTTCAGCGGCGGCACACCGTTTAGCCAATAGACCACAACGCTCGCAATCAAGGTGCTAAGGCCCAGGCACACCAGCAAAAGGAAAAGGATCTGCGTTTTATTAAAGCGTTTCATGGCGATCTACCCTCAAGCCAGGACTGAACTTGACCAATGCGTCGAGGCGTAAAGCAACTGCCGCCGCCATGGCTAGCGCCTCAGACATATCGGGTACACAAGGTGTTATGTCGTTCAATTCATAAGGTTGACCCGCCATGAAGGTAAGTGAAAAACTTCCCTCTGCGCCGTCCAAATCAAAGGCCAGATACTCGTCTCCCTTGAACCGGTACGGATGAAGGCAAGCGGTGATCTGTCCCTTGATCGCCAAACGCGCTTGATTTGAAATGTCTTCGATCCACATTTCAACATGCTCTAGATATGAGTTGTTGCCATTCATATCCAAGCGGCTCACCTCCATGCTATCTGCACAACAGGATTGCTCGATGTGTATGGCTTCCCCAATGTGGTCGCCAAAAGCGATTTCCAGCCACGAATCATTGGCGCTTTCCAGCGTTACGATATCGTGGTCCCTTTTTAAGGCATTGATGATCCATCGCGTCCAGGGTTGACACACCTCGCTCACAGGCTGCGCTGCTTTGAGATGGGCCAGCGCTTCATACGCTTCATCCATCAACGGTCGATAACCCTGCAGCGCCTTGAACCGATAGCCTAAAGGAGCGCCTTCGAACTCAGCGAAACAGGTCAGACTTAACCCTAGTCCGCTTAACGGTCCAGAATACGGTTCATTCGTCTTAAAGACTCCCTCTACTACCCAATCGCCTAACGCATCATCATGTTCCGGCGCTGCCACAGGATGTATCTGACATTCCAGGCGCTGCTTTAAGGCGTAGACCTCGCTGTGTAAGAAGTCTCGAATTTCGTTTTCGGTTCTTCTGAAAAATTCATTTTCTGCTGCCTGCATCGCCTCTTCCGCCGAGAAAAAGACCCTATCCGCTTCCTCGCGGCAAATACTAAAAACCCACCTCTCAGCCGATGGAAATCTTTCATCTGCCGCACTGTCGGATTCTTCGAGGGGCCGAACAAAAATCCACGGCTTAGTCGGGTGAACAAGAATCGCCGGGTTAGTCGGGTGCCTGATAACATCCATCATGTCTATTCTCCTCGTTCAGCTGCTGTTATGCAGCCAGGTAGCGTTCTTGATCGAACGCCTTGAAATAAATCTCACCCATTCTCCGTACGTCACCCGACACGTCCACATGACAGATAATGTCAGTGCTGTTCAGAATTTTTCGTCTCAGCACTGCGTAGGGCAGCATGTGACATTCAGTATTTTGGTAGCAGCGTTCAATCAAGCCATCAATGGCTTCTTCCACTGAACCTGAGTGAATGGACGTCATACTGCCCCCATGACCGGAACTGACGACCTTGTAAAAGTCCCACGTTTCACCGCCACGCACTTCGGCCAGAAAAATACGGTCTGGATTCATGCGAAAACACGACTTCAACAGGCTCGCCGAGGTCACAATGGCCCCCGGTGTGTTGCTGGCCTCTGAGGGGTAGAACAGGTGCACGTAATTTTTATGTGTCCAGAATTTAATTTCCGGTGTGTCTTCGATCGTGATGATGCGAACGTAGTCAGGAACAAAGGCCATCAATGTTTTCATGTACGTGGTTTTTCCGGACCCTGTCGCACCCGCAAACACGATGGTTTTACCCATTTTCACGGCCAGCTCCATGAATTCATCAATGCGCTTGTGTTTGTACAGATTGCGCAAACGTTGCTCATCCACGCTTTCCTTTTTCTCCAGTGCAATCTGGCTGTAGAACCCGCCATCAATGTATGTCTGATGCGGTATCTGCTGATCAGTGGGCACCCTAATCGTAATCGAGTATGTGCCCCTTTCGCAGGCTGGGTAACACACTGCCTGGACCCGTTCGCCAGACTCCAGCGTGGCTGAAAGCACAGGCTTGGTATCGCTGATATCGTCACCATTGTATTTAGCTAACGTCTTTCCAAACCGCTCACACGCCGCCAGGGTAATTTTTGGGTTTTCTACAAAGCTCCATTCGCCATGTATTTTGAGAAAAGCACCGCCAGGGCGATTCACTGCAATTTCCGTCAGGCCAGTTATACCCAAATAATCACCAAACATACCCTTTTTGTAAAAATCCAGAGAGCGATTAGTCACTGTGCTATCGCTATTAACCGTTACTGCCGTGTTCATTTTTTAAGCCTCACCGTGTAAACGCCAGAAAAATCAATGTCTTCACCCACCAGAATGCCAACAATGTCTCCCTGATTTTTATACAGGGTCGGTGGGATATTGACTGAGTTTTCCAGCGCGGTATTTGACATCTCGGCCATGCCTTCGCGAGTGTTTTGCGTGTAATCCGAATCTTGACTCTGATTGCCTGAACGTTTCGCAAAAGCGGCGGCAACGTCTTGAACCGTACTGAGCATCAAAGCGCCTTTGAAGCGGTCCCAGAAATGCTCATCGATATAACCGGCAATACCCGATTCGCCCAGCTGCCCAACGACCTGAGTATCGACCAGGCTAATTTTTTTGAAATCGCGGGTGCGCAACTGGGTCCAGACCACAAACATCCGCCCTTGCCCTTGCTTGAGGGTGCCGGTGCGGTACACACCAAAAGCCTTGGTGCCCTTTTCAATCAGCTTGACCTTGCCGTTCGCGCTGTAAACGTCCTCGGAAATGGTGCATGAAATGCGACCGGCCACGTCAGAGACAAACCGGGTTTGCAGGGTGCACGGGATATAGGTGTTCTCCTCGATGTACAGGTTAGGGTCCATGGCGATGGACTCGACCTTCATGCTTTTCACGGCGTCGGCACCTGAGTCTGCATGAGCGCCCTTGTCAGTGCTTGGCACTTCACTTGTCTGCGCAGGCACGCTACTCGACGCGCTGTCTGTAGGCGGGCTTGTGGGGCTGCTACCGTCGTGCGCAGCAATAGACAGGTACTTCTGAAAGTGCAACGGTGCAGCCGGTGTTTGGGCCATACCACCCTTGCCCCCCGTCATCCCATCTGCCACCTTGCCGTCAGCCGTAGTCGCGACCACTTCTTTCTCAAAAAACTGCGTGTTCTGGCCCAGGTCTGCACGACGCTTTGCAGAGGTCACGCTGCTTTCGGGGGCCTTGGCAACAGGCTCATCCGCCGTTTCGTCCTTATACAGTCCGTAGAGCTTGAACCCGAAATAGCCCAGCAAGATCAGCACGACGCAGCCACCCAGCAGCTTGTAGATCATGGGCACACGGTAGGTGCGCTTGTGTGTGTTGATTTCCGGCTCCGGCGATCCCTGGACAACACTGACTGCTTCATTCGCTTGTTCGGCTTCACCGTCCGTAACGCTGTTATTGGCCATTGTTCACCTCGACGCGCTCGACCTCGGTAGAGCTGGTACTTTTGTAGGGCGTCATCACCTTGCCAAACGACTGATTGACCACGCCTATCACCTGTTCACCATGACGCAACACAAAGTCTTTTTTCAGGTCATGAATGACCATGACTTTGTAATTACCTTTTTGGTAAACGGAAAAATTAACCACCTGCTCTTTGCCGTTCAGGTACAAAAAAGCACTCGGAAATATCTTGCCCGGTGCAAACCCGATATACGTCATCACCCCATCGTCATAGGCAAAATCAGGCGTGATGTTCTGGCTGTCCTTACCCGCACGCATGTAATAGTCCCAATTTCGCGGGGCTTGTCCGTTTTCGAGTTTTTGCGCAATCACTTTCTTTTCTTGCGCAGCCTGAAACGCTTTTTCACGTGCCCGCTCTTCTTGGTCAGCTTTCAAGCGTGCATCGTCAGGGTAGGTGTAGTTCACCACCAAAGACGGCTCACGCTTGCTGCCTTCTTCCAACAGCATTAATTCAAGGCTGTAGTTTTTTTTGTTCGTGGAGACGAACAGATTCGTACGCCAATCAGACGAAATAGGCGAAAACACTTTTTTGACTTTGGTCACCTCACCGTTTTCACCTTCAACGTCCTGTTCCTGTATCACAGGCCGCGGACTGATCGAAATTTTGTTTCCGTCAGCCGTGATCGACCAGCCAGGATCAAATCCCGTTTTAGGAACCCCGACAACCACTTCGTCATCGCCAAAAATAACCGTGCTCACAAACCCCAACCGGGTATACACCACCGTAATATTGGCTGGGTTATAGGCCACCTTCTGCATACGAAAATCGTATGCACTGGATTGTGGGATTGAGGCGGCATGGCTTAAAGCAGGGAAAATCAATAACGCCAATAAACAGACATGTTTCATTGCCCACCTCGCATTTCCTTCTCGACCCGATACTCGACCACCGTAAAACCTAGCGGGTTGGTGGTTCTGACATCTTCTGTCATGACTTTAGGCGGCACCATGCGAAACGTCACCCGTGCGGTGTAGTATTCCGTGGTGGTCATCCCGCTTCTCAGGTTCTTAATGTGCTTGGCAAAACGGATTGTGGCGACCTTGTCCGGGAAATTGGCCTCCACCACCGGATTGGAAATGATGTCGATGGTCACCACATTGGCCGCATCCTGATAAACCTTGTCAGGGGCGTTCGGACCGGCAAAATACTCAATGTAGTCCGCTGTCACGGCTTCCGAGCTGTACAGCGGCACCATGTCGTAATCGGTTTGCGAGGAATAATAATTGTATCGCTCGCGCAACGTGACGTAGAGCGAAGCAAAATATTTGTCCTGAGCGGCTTCCTGGCTGATGTTGTTCACGACCACGCTGTTATACGTCTCCGACCGCCCAGTGGATTTATCGATCACCACCGGCACCACCACGGTCTTGTTCAACAACAAGGCCACGTACAGAGCGCCGACGCTCAAGACCGCCACTAGAATGGCCGTCCACGCCACTTGCCAAGCGGTTTTCTTGGACTGCTCATTTTCGAGCGAAAGCTGGCTTTCAAATGATTTGGCGGTTTCCAATAAGTCCTGTTTAACGCTCATAATCAATCACCTGACTTTTGTTGATGGGCACAAGATCACCGGTCACGTCAGCAGGAAGCTGTTGTTTTTGCGTACAACCGACAACCCATAAAAAACACGAAATCATAAAAAACACTCTCATGGGTTATTGTTCCTCGCTTTCATATTCTCGATGGCCCGTTTTGAAATCTCCTTACCCTTTTCAAAACTGACACCCGCCGCCCTACCGGCTTGCTTGCCCACCCACTCGGTGGCTGAATTGGTTTTTGCCTCACCACCTTTCAAAAATCCTTTCCCAGCGCCTTTCCCAAACTCTGCCCCTTTTCCAGCCAACCCCGCGGCTGATTTGGCAGCCCCCCACCCGGCAGCTCCCAACCCCATCATGGCCATTCCCTGTACCGTCCCTTCCATGCCGACCCCGGCAAGCTGTATGGCCCACTTACTAGAAAGCAATACAAGACCGGCTGTCACAAGTCCTACGATCAACGCCATTGCCCCCATGGTGAACAGGTTCGCGTCATTGGCTTGCCCCTGAACCTGACTCATCACATCGAACATAAGCTTGTTGCCCGTTGAAATCACCAGTGAGGCGAACATAACGCTTAAAATGCTGGAAAAAATTAATTGCAGCCAGTTATTAAACATAGTGCGCAAAAATCCAAACATCAGGCAGAAAATAAACAGCGGTGCAGTCAACCCCAACACGGTCATAGTAATGTCCGCCGATAAAAATATAAGTGCCGCCGTGCCCATAAATAATAGTGCGCCTGCCCACACCAGCAGTGCGGCAATACCACCTTGAAATTTCGGTGCAATCGGCCCTGCGGGATCTAGGTTTTTAACGGTGTCGGCCAGTATTTGCGTTTGTGACCACATATCATCCAGTGTGGCCCAGACTCCTCCTGCTTCATTTCCAGACAATCCATTTTTTAAACCGTGCAGGGCGTCGATGAGACCATCCCGATAACCACCAGCATTGTCAATGAATGCCAAAATCATGGCCATCTTGGTTAGGTTCCACAGCAAATCCTCAATAGGTGTCTGTATTTTACCAGCCAGAGTCTGGTAACCCATCCACAGAATGTACAGGGACACTGCACCCGCCATAAGGGTTGCGACCATCTCCAGATAGAGATGGACACTGCCCTGGCCAGCCGTTTCTATTTCGCGCAGGATAGTATTGCTGATTTTTACAAACAATCCATCACTCATGACCTACCTCATCCCGCAGTTTTCCGTAAATAAGGCGCTGGCTTATGCATGGCACAAGACAGCGCATAAGAAAATATTAAGGTTTGAAGTTATTTTCTCTTGGTGTCAGCTCCAAAAATTGACATGCATATTTAAGTCTGTACTTGTTATTACGCCCAGTATCGTTTGGGATTTGTACTCCAGGCTCTTTTATTTTATCACATGATTCTTCAGCCAAAGTCAGTTCACTTTCGCTAAGAATCTGACGTACATTTTTTAAATCGTTCAGTGACTTACCTTGCAACGAGGCAGGAAACTCAAGTTTACTGACACCACGCTTTCCTCCAAGCACCGTAATGTCATAGGACTTGAAAGGCGCAATCTTAGCCCGCTCATCAGGCCGAGTCATTCCATCAAACCCTGGAATCGGCGCATTAAGCTGCTGTATCTGAAAATGAGCCTGTATCGCACTCTGACAGTTAAGCGTCGCATCACCCGATTCCTTACAGGCGGCATACACTTTTTCCAACACGTCTGGATGATCAACATACCATTGCGGAGTTTTGGCGTCCTCAGAACATCCTGACAGCACCGCGATGACCCAAGAACAGCACACAACTATCATTTTTTTCATATTACTCAGCGCTCACTACATAATCAGACTGCGTTACAACCCCTACGGCAGACACGCCTAGTTTAATCCTAAGCAATCGGTAAAATTCTTCTTTTGCTACGTCTCTGAAACCATAGTCAGCGCCAAATAAAAGCAGTGAAAACACCACCGCAATTAAACCCACCAAAAAACTACCCATGGCAGCCGCTATGAGAAACCCTACCATGCTACCGATTGCTAGGCTTCCACCCGAAGCTATATCTGACTCCACACGCTCTTGACCTATGAAAAAACCAAGGATCAATACAAGCAAAAAAAAGACGGGCGCTGACTTTATGCTTGACAGCGCTACATTTGCCCCACCATGCATTAGATTACGTACTTGCAGCATGTAACGCTTAGGCATTGCACGGGCCTTAGTCTTAATCTCTTCAATTTCTTGTTCGCTCAGCGAGCCAACTGCCACATCGTTTATATAAATATTCTTCATGTCTGTACTCCTATTTGAATGTTGGGACAGGCGCGTTCGTTTGTTGCTTTTCAAACGCTGCCGCTTTTTGTTCTTCCCATACCATATTAGCCGCTTTAGCCTGTTCTGTCGCCATACTCCATTCTAATTGGAGCGCGTTAAGCTCAACGGCCTTGAGGTTCACGGCGTTGGCCAAGTCCTGCGACTCTTTAGAATCCTTGGCATTCTGCGCCCGGTCGGCAAGCTTTTGTATGGAGCTTACCTTTCTCGAAAATGAATCGCTCACGCTCTCGGCTCGCTCGATCAGGTTCAATTTACTGGCAATCGACCCTTGGCAAGAGTCAATCATTTGCACGCTCAACCCCTTGCAGGAGTCCATCAGGCCGTACTTGTTTGCCAGCGCCGCATATTCACCTTGCAGCAGGCCGCCGACAGAGATTAAGGCGTCTTTAGCATCCTTAACGTCGTTATAAACGGCTACGCCCTCGTTTTTCAGTGCTTTGGCCTCTTCCAGAAACTCACCAATGTGACGAACGCCAGTGGCCGTCGCCAACTGATCCTTATACGCGGTCAGTTCGCTTTTATACTGTTTGACCGTCTCTCCCCACTGTTTCAACAACTGCGCCCATTCTACCGCTCGTTTGGCCGCCGCTGGGTTGTCGGCAACGGGGATGCCTATCACGGCAAAAGCAGAGCTTGTGAACAATACAGCGCACAACGCGATAATCTTTTTCATGATCCAATCACTCAAATCGCGATTTTCAGGTAAGCATCAAGCCACTCATCAGGCTTCATGCCGTCTTTAAACAGGCTGTCGAATATCTCAAGGTTGGGCGCACTGGAACTCAACACTTTTGTATAGACACCCAGCCCTGAGAGGTCCAACGTCACCAGCGCATAAAAATCCGTGTTATCGCCTTCTTTGAGGCTGCTTTTTCTCACGACCATCTGGCGCGAACCGGGGTCTAGCTTTTTGATAATCCAGTACGCTTCTGGCGTCACCCCCAGCTCATCCACATAATGGGCGTATACGGCATTAGGGTTAGCCAGGTAAAAAGCAGTACTGCACACCTCGATGACCGCTCGCGCAATGTCGCTTTTAATCACCTCGTCCGGAGATTGCGTAGCGGGTACTACAAACCCGTTGAGCTTACGAATGGTCTTGAGCTTGTTGTACACAAAGTCTTTGAAGGCTATGTCACCGAGCCATTTCCAGAACTCATCGAGAAAAATCACCATTCGCCGCCCATCGAGTAACTGTGTTACCCGATACAGCAGGTAAAAGGAAATCGGCGTACAGGTGTCGTTGTCGTCCAAAAACTCCGTACCGTCGATACCAAAGGTCGAGCTGATGTCCGGGTTAAACGTGTCCACGGCATTGTCGAACACCCAGCCAAACGGACCACCCTGCGCCCAAAGACTCAGACGAGCCACCAGGCCGTTGTTCCTCCCCGCCTCTGTGGCCGCTTCGCTCATATGCTCCAGCATCCGGGTGATCCCATACTGGCGGTTCTCGATGGGCTCCATGTCAAACACCGCATTCACGCTTTCGCTGATCGTCTTTTCGTCGAGGCTGGTGATGGTTTCACTGTTACGTGTCACCAGCAGCTTGATCAGCGATTTGACCATGGCCAGATTGCGCTTGTTCTTGGGCAGGTAAAACGGGTTCCAGCCTGTAGGCTCGCCTGTCTTAACGGCGTAGTACTCTCCCCCCAATGCCCGAATGTTAATTTCTGCACCACGGTCCTTGTCGAAAAATACGGTGGTGAGCTTTTTGGTCTTGGCACTGGGCGAAAAACTCTCGGGTTTTGCGTACTTTTGCAGCATGTTCAAGATAAAGCTCAGTGTCATGGTTTTACCCACACCGGCGGTACCCAGCACCAGCAAGTTTGCCAGTGTTTTCTCGTCGAAATCGTCCGCGAAGAAATCAACGTTATGCGCGTTCAGGTAATACGCCTGTTTGCTCGGGGTCTTGAGGATGGCAATCGCCTCTCCCCAGGGGGTTTTATTGCGTTTACCGGTGTAGAAATTGTGGAACGAGGCCAGCTCCGCGAAATTGGCGCTGCTGATCGGCGAAAGGCGCGGACGCAGGTGGTAGATACCCGGAAGCTGTGCACAGAACGCCGGGATCAGTGAGGCGCTGGAAAGCGTCATGATCAGGCCAATGTCGGTAAACCCGGTGATCAGCTTGTTGGTATCGCGCACCAGCTTCTCAACCGAATCGGCGTACACAAACAACGTAAAGTGGTACTTGCCGAAGGACACAACGCCAGAAGTGACATCATCTTTGGCCTGAACGAGTTCTGCCTGCTGTGACAGCGCGTCGTCGTCCACACTTTTCAGCTTCTTGGCCACCGACGAAATGTGCTTCAGAGCCTCCGCCTTCGACATCAGCGTAAACGATTGCGTCATCACGTATTCAACATCGGCATACAGCAACACATCTAAAATGCCGTCAAAGATGCCCTTACCGCTCACGTCCTTAATCTCCAGCGAGCGAAAAAATCGTGTGTGCTGGTGACTACTCATTTGCCCCGTCTCAGGGCCAAAAAACACGTCCTTGCTGCCCAGCAGCTCGTACAGCGGCGTTTTCGTCATGCGTATTTTCTGCCGTACGCCACTGATCAGGAAGTTGTAAAACGACACCTGACTGGAGTAAACGACGCCATTTTCCTCAAAGCAGCCCAGCGGATAGGCCGTGTAACGGCTCAATGCCGAACCCAGACGCCCCCTGAATTCCTCCATTTCTGCAATCGAGTTATCCAACACCTGTCTTTTCTGTGCCAAATCCAGACGCTTGTTGTCTGCCCGGTCAAGTTTTCCGAAGGGCTTATAGGCCATCGTCAGGTAGAGCGTGTTGGCCTTGAACGTGTCCTTTTCGATCCCTTCGTAATACAACCGGCTCACCGTGTCGGCAAACGCATTGCCCGAATCGCTCGAAAATCTGTCATAGAAGCTCTCACGGGCGTTATGCACATAGAATGTCACCGGGTAGCCCGCAAATGACTTGATCAGCGTGTTGACGGTTTCCGTTGTTCTAGCCAGTGAATCATCCGACTCAAACTCGAATGCAGTGCCCAGCACCTGCCACGTGGCGACCAAATCGCCGTCTTTGGTTTTTACGATATGGTCCGACACATGTGACGAATAGGGAATGATGTTCTCAAACGGGGTTCTTTCGTTCAGTTTCATTTGAGTCATAAACTCCTGTACGTCCACGGCATCGTATTGGTTTGCCAAGATGGCGGGTGTTTTGAAAAAATGCCCGGAGAAGCTGTCCATGGTCGGAAGTTTCAAGCGACCTGCCGTATGCTTGTTAAATCGCGACCTTAATTTCAGGTACACCAAGTTGTAATGAAATTCGTCCTTTTTCGTCGGAACGCTAAGCGCATAGACGGCAATGGGTATCATTAACCAAAACAGCTTGGTTGTGTACATCCCGATCAAAAACAAAAAGGCAACAACCACGAAAAACAGGCCGACAGGAACCCCGCAATACAACGCAGGTCGCCTCAGTGCTTTGTAAAAACTACTCATTTCGCCACCCTGGCCTTTCTGCCGTTAACCGACCATTAACCGGGCCACTTCCGAGGCCGAAGCAATGATAATAGCGCCAATAATAATGGGCGCGCATTCGCGCAGGGTGTTGCCTGCAAACAGGACCTTGTAGCCCACCCACAGCACTGCAATGGTGACGGTCACAATCGACAGCCCAAGCAACCCCGCCGCGACCTTATCGAGTAACGTACTCGCCTTGGTAAAGCCATCAGCCATGGCTGGCACAGAGGCGACCAGCAATCCAGCAGGCAAGCACCGCTTAATCAAGCGTTGGATATTTTTCATTTTCATCAGTCAACACCTCGCAAAATTTTGGTTGGTTTCTCATCAACAATCAATGGGCTTTTCAACACACCCTCTGGATACACAATCCTCTCCCGCGCCGACTTCGTGCTGTTCTTGGCGCTGTCGGAATCATGTCTTTTACCCAATGCAAATTTTTCTTTATCTGCTTTTGTGCTGGGAACCACATATCTATTTTCGGCGACATACCCAATCCGCTGCACATAGCTGGAATCCGAGAATTCCTTTTCTTTTCGTGCACCTGCCTCAAAATTACCCGAGTAGTAACAACTCAAAGCGCGAGGCAAGGTCTTTCCCCGGACATAGCAATCGGTCATGACCTTTTCGAATACGGACAGATTCGTACAGGGATCGAGCAACCTTTCAGGCGTTACGCCATATTTTGAAAAATTGGACCGATTAATCTGCATCAACCCCACCGAATAGTTTCTCCCTTCACGCTCAAGCTGATTAATCTTGAGCAATGCGTCCTCTTTGGTATTCGGCATCAACCCGTTACTGCCCACGACACCTATGGCATAGGGGTTCATGCTGCTTTCCACCTTTGCCACGTCCCTCACCGTATCCGGGTGCACCGTAGCCGCACAGGACAATAGCAAAGGGATAAGCTCGATCATGGTTGTTGCTCTGCCTCTATGGGCTTTGAATCTGAGGCCGCAGCTCCCCCCATCCTTGCATGAACACCATACGGGTTATGATTACCTGCCGATCTGAACACAAGCAAACCTACGCCGATAAACCCTGCCATCAAAAAAATAAGCCAGTGCACTGCCTTGTCCTGAAAAAACGTCAAAAACTCAGAAAACGTTGCTGTGGCTGGATCAGCCGATAGTAGGAAAGCCAGCGCCATGCCCGCTATCGAAAAGGCAAGTCCCCTATAAAAGCAAACGATTACCCAGGTTAAATAGATCATTCCCCACTCTCCTTGCATTACTGCGACGGCGATGTCGCGATCATTGTTCAGCTTCACTTCCAGAATGGAGTCATAGGCACGCGCTGGGTCATGAGCTTGTCGCTACCATGCTCAGCATTGAAGGCCTCATACTTCTCGATGTTCTCCTTGCAGAACATCTCTAGCGCATCGGCTTCCAGGCAGGGCGAGTAAGCGTGCACTGGCTCTTCCGAATCATCCAAAAATTGCTCAGTGCCATCCGCATACATCACGATGGGCACCCCTCCCAAAAGCATTTCCACATCAGTAGTGAAGGGCGCGGTTTCGGAGCCGAACGGGTCAAAAACAATTTCGGCCCCGGCTTGCATGGCCTTGAACAGTAAGTTACGGCGATTTTTAGGCCGCTCATACTCGGTTCGTAAGCCCTGCGGGAGGAGCGGCAACTGATCGGTTTTATCAGTCATTGGCTCGGTCCTTTGTTAAAGGGGTATCCGGATTTAGCTATGGGTAATCACAGAAGCAAAAATCGGATGCCGTTCCAAAATGGGCGCAACCTGCATCAAGACTTTCTTGGCCTTGGAAAAGGCTTTCTCCCAACGTTCCAGATCGTGCACCGTCACAGCAGTAGACCCGCTACATAGCTTGCGGCTAATGCTGTCTCGCCGTGCCTGCGCTCCCTCGCAATCAAAAAGCGCGGCTTTTACGTCAGGTGCTTGTAGGGCAATCTCGAACTGCCGTTCGACGATGCTTGGCAACCTTAAAACCGCCGGTACCAAATTGTTCGCGTCCATACGTTTCCGACCTCGTCGTGCTGCAGGTGATGTTTCAGTTTTCATGGAAAGCCCCCTTATCACTACCAACGTGGAACTCGGTTCGTAAGCCCTGCGGGAGGGGCGGCAGCTGATCGGTTTTATCAGTCATTGGCTCGGTCCTTTGTTAAAGGGTTAGTCGTCGAACCACCACACGTGTATTTGCTCGCCTTGAGCTGGATGGTTATCGTGAAATCAGCCATGACGGCATCGCCGAATGCCTTCGCTTGCGCCGGGGAGAGCCGGGTAAGGTCGGACGTGTCGCGCTTTACGATTTGTCTGACCTGTGAACGATCCAAGAGCACGGCGATTCCGGCATCTTTTTCCACGTCAGCACTCTTCATGGGAAGCCCCTCACTCGCCACCCACCTCAGGGCAATAGTCCAATCCGTAGTTTTTAAGAAGCACCTCTTGGATGACTTTTCGTTTAGTGATATTTCGCTCAAAAGCTTCTTTAGCCACGCGGTAATGCACCTCAGCATCAAGCATCACGCGAATATCGGTCGAGCGCCATTTGGCCTTGCCATCTGCTGTGGTGAAGTCATTCAACATGCCATTCCCTCATCTCGGTTAGTTACGTTGGCGAGCTGTGCCCCGCTGAAATCCATTAGGACACAGATAAAAAAAGATGTCATGAGGGCAATTTTGCCCTCACGTCACTCGTTATTTATCAAGCACATAGCTCTAAATAGGGTTCTACACAGGCAAATATCTCGTAGCTCAAACAAGCTGTGTATCTCGAATTTTTCCTTTGCTCTATCTAAATACGTTCTCACCGTATGAGTCGATACGCGCCCGTCCTTAGCGATTGTCCTTAGCGAAAAACCGTAGGCATACAACATCGCGGCCTTGGCCTCTTGAGTTGACAGCTCAGGCAGCAAACCAACGGCCCATGCCTCTTGCCCATCCAAAAAAATAGCCATTTCATCAGACCTCAAATAAATTTTACGCAAACACACCCTACAAGAGCCTCCGGCAGCGGGGAGACAGCCCAAATTTAGCCACGCAGTGGCGTCAATTTGGTCCACTCTCCCTATCCTGCATCCGTCTCTTATGTTGAGTACTTTTGTCGAATGGATTAGTCGCCTTAGAGGCCGAAGAGCCGGAAGGCTATACGTTTTTCTGCTAACCACTCAGCCAGCGCCTTGCCAGAATGTGCAAGCACCACCAGCACCATGCACGTTACAAACGTGTAGACGGTCGGGGCACCCACCTTCGCGGTATGCACATAGGTAAGGCCATCATGCCAATACAAAATGGCAGAGGTGACGAAGCCGAAAAATGTGATCAACCCTTTGAAGCTGTGCAGCACACCCAATGGCACAGCAACCGCCATAAAAAGCACAAAGGCAGCGGCATATCGGACCGCTTTGAACAATACCTTTACCACCGACCAACACAACGTCCCGAACGACCGGTTTTTTCGAGGGTTGCCTTTGCCACGTCGAACTGGCTTGCAGACCTTCCGCTGTTTGGCATCAGGAAAAATTACTACGTTATCGGGGATGGGGTCGTCTTCCTGGCCCGGAAACTTCACGACATTACTCATGACGCACCGCCTTGGTTTTCACCACATGCACAAGGTCTGTTTTTGGGTCGATATTGCACTGCCAGCCAGTAACGGCGGTCAGATCAGTGAGGGCTTTTTTGAGTGTTTGCCTGAACGTTTTTAGGAGCCCAACGTCACTTCCACATAGTTCTTTTAACGTAGCTACTTTATAAGCGAACGGCTTATCGTGACTACTGTAGAATCCGTGCAGCCATAAGGCTAACTGCTTACCTTTTAACGCCAGACGCTCATTAGTTGCCAATGCGGTCCACAACCCATCAGCAAAAAAAACCGCCATTTTAGGGTTAACCACGATTACGTACTCAAGCGTATCTTTATCACGAAACTTTTCATGCAACATTGGTCCTTGATAGGTTCGTCGCCCATCGTCTAATTCAATACTGCAAGCTGACAACCGTGAAAGAACATCTTCCAACCATACATAATCCCCTTTCCCTACATTACGGTCCAGCACTGTTAATAAACCGCCAGCAGTGAAGCGCACAAATGACCCAAGCGGCTGTCCATTGTGTCGATGCAAACACTCCAAAAAGACATCGAAATCGGATTGATCAAGTTTCTCACCAGTGACCCGAAGTTCAAGGCCGCGTACCGTAGCTTTTAATACTTTCTTTTCATAAGTACGTTGCCCCTTTCCAATCACGCCAAACAAGGAGCTGCGCAAAATAGCATTTGCCATAGCGCGTTTATCATCATCTACATAAGATAACAATGGCGATAGGCGCGCTACAGTTAACTCAACAGGCTCTATTTCATTGTCGGCATGTTCAAATTTTTTAGCCTCAATACCAGGCTTCGTATCATTCCGGCATTCTCGGGTAGCTTTTTTCTGCTTTTCTTCCATAGCTTTAAGCCGTTCTTCGAGAGATTTAGCCACAGGCAACCTCCTTGGAAATCAGCAGCAGAACGACTACAATCGTTGTTGCTAACATAGCTATGCCTCATATTGCGTTGTTGGTATTTCAGCCCTTTTCCGTCGCAGGGGGGGCTGAAATTATTTCTTAGCGGCCTGCATAAGCTCATTCTTCTTAAGAATATTTCGAATAGCTCCCGTAGATACCACCACTTTTTTGTTTGTTGCTATCCATAATGCTATTGAGTCATAGGTTTCCCCCTCTCGCCTTAACCTCAGGATATCTTGCTCAAAATCAGCTGCCTTCATCGGAGTCACACCCTCGTTTCTGTTTCTGTTTCTGTTTCTGTTTTACTTTTTTTTTATATCCCTGTCAACTTCCAAAAAACAGCACCACATAGCACCTGCCTCGGTACG
>NZ_LJQT01000303.1:22431-29592 GCF_001400515.1 Pseudomonas meliae
TACGGGATAGCACCTGCCTCTGGCAGACTTAACCACAGGATAAGCTACTGAATTCAAATAACATTTAATGCTTTCCCCATTTCCGTTAGAAAATATTTAATCAAAAGATATAGAAAAAGATTCGCGTACGACCCTTCTCCCTGTGTGGATAACTTTTTGGGCCCTCGAAGCAAAATCACAAGCAACGGCCAGAGCATTCGTGCTGCGCACTCACCCGCCTCAACCCCGCAAGCGGGGACCCCTTTCGGCGGAGAAAATCCAAAGCGGATGCTTTCGCACTCAGGGCAGAGCCAAAGCAAGAGCGCCAGAAGCTCGTGAGCGCGCCGAGAAGGCGAAAACTCAAAAAATCCTCACACAGGGGTGGCTAGACCACTGATCGAACCTTAGACGGGCTCCTAGAGGCTTGCTTGTTTTCGTGATTGCATTGAGAATACTACGTTATACGCATAACGCATAAAGAGGTTGTAGCCATGCACAAGCGAATGACAATTACGCTGGATGAGGATGTTTACGATGGGCTGTACAGAACGGTCGGTAAACGCAAGATGAGCCAATTCATTGAGGACTTACTGAGACCCCACGTTGTGGGTAAGTCACTTGATCTTGGCTATCAAGCTATGGCGGCAGACACGGCACGCGAAACTGCTGCAATCAACTGGTGCAATGCCTTGTCCGAGGATATGCGCGATGCTTCGCGGTGAAGTCTGGTGGGTTGAATTCGATCCTTCTGTTGGCAGTGAGATTAAAAAAACGCGGCCAGCAGTGATCGTGAGCAACGATTCAGCTAACCGCCATTTGGCACGGGTCGTTGTTGTACCGTTAACCAGCAGTACCGAGAGAACGTATCCCGGTGAAGCGCTCGTAACGCTTGAAGGGCAAAGCAGTAAAGCGATGGCCGACCAGATAATGGCAGCGGACAAGAAACGTTTAAAAAACCGGTTAGGTAACCTGTCCAAGGTTGATATGGTAGCCGTTGAAAATGCTATCAGTGTCCATTTGGCGATGCCGCTTTGATCGAACACTAGGTTAGCGGGCAACGAGCTTTAGGAGATATCGCATGATGACTCATGATGAGTTGATAAATGAACTACATGAAATTGTTGATGTTTGTTCGCGTATTCGTGGCGAGTTTAGAACATTGATGACCAGCGCGATAAATGAATTTCTCATGGAGCTTTTGGCAGAAAAAACCATTGACCAGGCCCTTCACTCAGAGCTGGTCAAAACATTAGAGTCAGGCTGTTTTACATTCGATTGTCATTGGGCTGTCAGCTTGTCACCGGGCGGCGAGGCTAGAGGACCCTTGGAGGCAGAGGCGCGTCATTTATTGGATATGGCCGTAGAAGTCGCTGTTTTTGAGTCAATACTCGATGAGTTGGATGAGGATATGAACTCAGTGACGATTTCGAATGTTGAAGCCGAAATTGACGCGTTCGCTGGCAAAATAGGCTTAGACTTTGCAGATGGACGTTTAAAGGAAATTCACTATGATTTTCTTTTAAATTGGATTGAAACTATCTTATTGATATTTTGAATTCAGGGCGCAATTGGGGTGGGTGGCCAATGGCCAGATATTTTCATGACCTGAACCCAGGCGGCTGTCAGAAAGGGATAGATAACTGATAGAGGCACTACCTATGGAACAGATGATTGATTACGCGCCGTTGGCAGCACTAGTGATGTTGGGCCTAGGCTACATGGCGGCTTTTTTACCTACCAAAGGGTAGCCGGAAGTAAGTAGGGAGGCTTTCTGGCTTGACGCTCGGCGTCAATTGTTTCGACCATTGCAAGACCAGCATGCTGGTCGAAAACCCTCTCGGTATTTTTTTCGTGATGCCTTGAGTGTACCACTGAAAACCAGCATCAATAACCAACTTCTTTTTGATGCCGGACCGCTACGACAACTATTTCGCTTGTGTCGTAGCGGTATAGAATCACATAGCCACTGTCGCCAAAATCAATTAACCATTCCCGATACTCGGTTGCCATCCTATCGGCTAGCCTACCTACTTCCGGTTGTTCGGCAATAATCCTAATATCCTCCCTGATAGTTTTAACTGCTCGTCTTGCGGCTTCTGGATTATTTAGCGCCAAGAACCGATAAAGGCGTTGAATATCGCGCAACGCAGAGGGCGACCAGATCAGTTGTGGCATGCAGGTGGCTCTACGTCTTTACCTTCTTCCAGTTGAGCTAACCATGTCTCGACTTCTTCCAGAGTCAGATGCATACCGGTGGCCTTATATTCATTCCATGCGTGAATAGCTTCTTGCTGAAACGCCTGACGCTTTTCTTCGCGCTCAACGTACTGTTTTATAGCTTCGCGCATCATCCAATGCGGTGTCCGCTGTTGTGATTTTGCAAGCTGCTGGATTCGATCACGCATCCCTAAATCCAGTTTTACTGCCATGGGTTGATTTTTTGCCGCTTTCATAAGGAATAACCTCTGGGTATAGAAAGGTAATACCTCATGATAGAATCATTAGGTTTTTCTGTCGAATCCTCAGCGCCGCCGAAACTCGTTTCGGCGGGTGATGTGGATTGAACAACCGAAGCGCAGCGCAGGGCGTTAGGCATGAGGCTTTTCATCAGAATAGGCCGTTGGCTACACGCCGTGTTCACGGATTAGCCCATGCTCAGCTTGCTTTTCAGCTCTTCGTGCGTTAAAGATAGCATGATGGAAGGGCGAAAATTTTAAGATCGGATGCGGATGCGGATGCGGATGCGGATGCAGGATAGGGAGAGTAGCCCAAATTGACGCCACTTTGTGGCTCAATTTGGGCTGTCTCCCCGCTGCCGGAGGCTCTTGTATGAGTGCAAAAACTGAAAGAAAGGTGTGCTTTAGAATCAGTAATGAAGCGCATGAACGGGCGGTCGCTAAAATATCAAAGAGCGGTACGACGATCAGTGCTTTATCGAAGCTGTTTGTGCTAAGAATTGCAGAAGAAGACAGCCTCGAAGAATTCAATTTAAGTGAAAATAGCGAACGGCTTAGATTTTCGTTATCAACGGAAGAAAAAGAAGCGATTGCCTATCACGCACGGTTGAATGACTGGTCCATGTCCAGGGAATGCCGGTTCAGGATTGTTTCATCGCTGTCGGCTTCGCCGAAATTATTGCCTGATGAAATCAAGAAAATAAGAGGACTCAGGGCAGCCATTGATGCGGTTGGTCGTAACATTCGCCATATGATGTTCCAATCGAAGAAGCTCGACGTGAACGACGCGGCGTTTCTTAAAGAAATTGAAACATTGAACAGCTATATGGCCATGGCGATTAAGAAAATAGATGAGTTGCAGGAGGTCTCTGTAGATCGCTGGAGCTTTAACCGTAAGGGCATGAAGGGCTAGTTATGGGCGTGCATGTCGAAAAAGAATGGCGAGTCAAAAGGGCGCGTGCCGATAAGGCGTCAAAGAGCGCTTTTGCATTTAAAGTCAATCAACACAAAAAGAATAATGGCAAGTCAACCGGAGCTATTCGACAATTACCCAGTAAGGAAATGATGGTAAAAGTCACTGGCTCAGCTTCCACCGCTAGCGGTATTAAAAACGCCATAGACTACATGTCTCATGATGGGGAACTCAGTCTCTATGACGATGAAGGTAATGAATGGAATGGATCGGAAGGGCTTTCCGAATTGAAGGACAACATGATTCACTCAGGAACCATTGCCCCTACTGCAAAGGCAAATGAAGACGCGGCCCAGCTTAAAAAGCAAACACATAATATTGTGTTCTCGCCGCCCCCCTCAGAAAAGGTGTCGCGTGAGGAACTGTTTGATACAGTGAGGGAAACACTTAAAGAAAAATACCCTGACAATGCGTTTGTCATGGCGTACCACGACAATACGGAAAAACCACATGTCCATGTGGTATTGAAAATATCGGACAAAAACGGTCAGCGGATGGACATCAAGAAACAAGACCTGCGGCAATTGCGCACCACCATGAGCCTAAAGTTGCAAGGGCTTGGCTACAATGTGAAAGCCACCCATAAGCGTGATTTTGCGTTGAAAGACCACCTTAAACATGGTCCTGAGCGGACACGTAACCTGTACGAAGTGGTTGAGTTTGGATCAGCCAGTTATCAGTTCGACAAAAAAAACAAACGTTCGAACTATATCACCTACAAGACCCTCAATGGACAAAAAGAGGTGACCGTATGGGGTAAGACGCTGCTTGAGGAAATCGAACGGGAGAAAGTCGAGGTGGGTCATGTCATCAAGCTTAAAAAGGAAGGCGCTGTAGCCGTTGAGGTACCATCGTATGATAAAAATGGCGAAGTCCAGGGCTACAAGACAGTCAAGCGCAACGAATGGAAAATTGAAAATACCAGTATTGACGGGCCGGATATAACAGTCACAATGGCAGAAAAGTTAGAAAAAGCAGGAAAAAAAATTAACCTTCATACCCCTGAGCGTCTGAAAAAGCAGATGAAAGAGAAACTCCAATTCACTGAGGTGAAGGAAGAGGTGTTGCGGCCCAAGATTAAACTCGGGCCTAGGTTGAAATTCTGAGCGGTGTTCAGTAAGTGTCAACCTTGACCAAAACGAAGTGGTCATACGGGACGGTCACACCGGCGCTGAATTTCCATGTGTCTTTGGGTGCCAGGTTACTGGCAGTGGCAATGGCGTTGCCTACCAGAGCGTTATTGGCGTCGTACAAATTGAAATGTACGAAAACGTTCCCTAGTGCTTGATCCTTGGTGTTGGTTGCTGTACCTGTAATGTATGAAATCGACGGCGTTTGGCCTGGAACTGCTTGCAGGTGGCCTACAGTTACGGGTGATGGTTCACTGGCGATAACCGCCGCTGAAAACACCATGCCGGCGGCAAGGGCGTAAATTGCTTTCATAGGTTCGTCCTTTGTTTTATTGAGGGTCCAGAGATTTTTTACCTCACAATTACTTGATACGCAAAGAGTTTCACAAGACTTAGCCTGACAGGCTGGGTTCATCTTTGGTGCCGTAAATGAATCTACGAAGACAGTTAACTTTCATGTTTCAGCCTGACCCGGCTAGCTGTAACATAGCGGATGCGACTCAGATGGTCCTGTCCTTTCCAGTGTCTATCTCCGAATACCAACAGCTTATACCGACCGTCTGGCATCGTCTTGATGACATGGCACGGCATTACGTAGGTTTTCGTCCACCGGCAAACGTGCTGGCAGATCAATTGATGCGTGGCATTCGCTGCGGTCGGCACATCCATCGTGGTTACTCCGGCGAAAAAAATCGATTTGTTGGCCCAATGGGAGCGAAGCTGAGATTTGCGACACTTGGGCCTCTAAAGGCGGCTAAGCCACTTCATCAGCGCTTCTGCCACGCATGGCGGGGCCATGTGACCGGCGAACTCTCGCAGCAAGTACAGGTACTTCGGGTCTGGAAGCTGGCATAGGGGTAGGTTACGGACTGTGTTATAGTCTCGCTCGGACATAATATTTCCCTCTTAGGATGCGTTGTGTTCCACGCTGGGGATGGTTCCCGCCATGCCCCGGCATCTATTACGGTGTCACATCAAATCTACGTCATTACCTGTATTAAGAAGCGCGCTTTTTCGCTGTCGGATAGTGATTCAAAGGCGAGCAAAGATGCTCGTATGATTGTAATGCGCGTCTTCCCTGTTTCTGTTGTTAATTTGTTCAAGCCATTCAGAGTGTTTTCATCAAACCGGAATCCTACCATCGTGGATTTTTGTTTTTGATTGGGTCGCCCATCTCCCTTCACAATGAATTCAGCAACGGACTTCGATTCAGTCGTTGCTGTTGAATTGTTGTGTTTTTTGATTTTACTCAAATCCATATTGAACCACCGAAGTCCGCCAGTTAATGATCAATCTTTGATTAATCATATCTGCTATTCAATGCTTAATCAAGCTTTGTTTGTATCTCGGTGAACAGTAGCTCGAGCTGGCCCTTCGCCTTGGAGGCGTTTTTTGCCCGTACCTCATGAACGCCCAATCCTTGGTTTATGGCCTTCTCGTAAGGCCTCAAATCAGAAACACATGAGCGTAATGGGGGTAGCATCTCAGGATTGGTTTTAAGGTACTCAGCGAGGTCTTGAGCATCAGTGTTGAATGATGATGTTGGGCATCGGTTGAAGAGGGTGAAGCCTTGCACACTGGAATTTTTTTTCTGTGCTTCTCGGACGATGGAAGACAAGCCATCAAGCGTAGCGATTTCAAGCAGTGAGGATGGTTTGGCGGGTGTGAGAAATATGTCAGCTACGGTAAGTGCACTACGCAGCTCCATGCTGTCATGGCCCGCAGTGTCTACAAAAACCACATCAGTGACAGTCTCTAGCTTCCGAATGTCTTTGCTTATGTCGCCATAGCACGTCATGACCGGGATATCGGGAACGTCTTTTTCTGCGCGAAATCTCGTCCAGACCTCCAGGTCCTGATTTTTATCAGCCCTCACTATGGCAACAGAGGCTGTTTTTTTTTGGAGCATTACCGCGAGATTGGCAATGAGAGTGGTCTTGCCTACACCCCCTTTGTGGGAGCCGAAAAGGATAATCATGGTGCTGGATACCTAGATAATCAATGAATAATCAAATGTGATTCATCTGCGACTAATCTATGATTAGTCACTAATGAATAATCATAGATCACTCTTTGATTAATCTCAATCGATTATTCTCTGATTAACCTATGATTAATCGCTCATGAATAATCATCGATCATTCTTTGATTAATCTCAATCGATTATTCTCTGATTAATCATTGATGATTCGTAGCTGATTGGCCGCTGTCATAAGCAAGGTAGCCAATGCCATATGGCTCAAATGGGTAGTTCTTTCATGGATGGCTCTTTAGGGTTGCGTTTAGGTAAATTGAGCCATGGCTGATAAGCCAGGCCTACTTGGGTATACTTAAATGAGACATAAGCGGCGCGCGCTCACTCGCAATTAATTCCGGTTTGCTGGATCGGATAGACGCAATCAATCCATCAGGAAATTGCGCTTAACTGACTTCCCTGTTCCATTGCCCCCGGCCCCCCTCTCCGCCTTCGCTACGAACAGGGGCTAGCCCCTGAAGCCCCGAGGTGCTGCAAGGAAATTGCCTCCGGGACCTGACAACCGCAGTGCTGCTCGATGTGGGTCCGTTGCGGTAAAGCTGGGTGATCAGGTCGCTGACGGAAATTTCGGCGGTTTGTGATTAGAAC
>NZ_LJQT01000118.1:0-472 GCF_001400515.1 Pseudomonas meliae
TATGAATGAGGGGCATGTCGGGGAGGGGGAGTATCAAGCAATGAGCTGGTCCAACGAACCCATGACAGGGGCCTTAACTGCTGTTCAGCATTCTGCTTTTTGGACGTCTCGGGCACCTTCGATGCGCGAGATTTACGGGCTTTCTTCACCGGTTTGGTCTGAGCCTCTTGCGTATTAGCATCATACCAATCACGAAGATTGATCCCTTTGCGACGCACTATGGCTGGCACGCTGCAGTAGTTTTCGCACTCGTCGTGGGTCATCACAGGTTCAGGCATTACCCTGCACTGCGCTGTTACCACATGGACTGTTGCAGGTTTTGGCTTTTGGTTAACCGCACGGATGCAATCACGCAATGCAGTGCCGACCATCATGCCGAAACGGAAGCTTGCTGTACTCATGGTGTTTCTCCAGTGAAAATTGCGGAGAACACCGCCCGAGAGGGGAGTGATTCCCCGCTGGGTGAGTGACG
>NZ_LJQT01000118.1:489-615 GCF_001400515.1 Pseudomonas meliae
TAATGTGCATCCATCGGCGTTTGAAACACCGATGTTCCGGAAGCTTTGCGAACTTGGGGATGGATCAATGCGTGGAACGCATCGTAGTCATGAGATCCAGACTACCCGGGCATGTTGCTGACAACG
>NZ_LJQT01000384.1:0-996 GCF_001400515.1 Pseudomonas meliae
TTTGTCTACACCCTCCTAGCAATCCGATTAACTTCTTAATAATCCGCTGGCGCGTAGCATTGCCTCCATACCGGGATGACAACTCACCCGACACTCATTGGAGACATCATCATGAAAACCACTAAATTGATCTTCGGCCTGGCTCTCTCTGTTCTGGCTTCCAGCGCCTTTGCACTTCCAGTCACAACTCCGCTCGACCATCGTTGCTGAAGGCGGCACCAAACACACTAACGTCGGTTCAATTCGCGTAGCTGCTGACGGCGCAGACCGTGTCGGTCCAAATCGTCAGGCTGCCGATGGTGCAGACCACGTCGGTGCCAACCGTCTGGCCTCTGATGGCGCGGACCGTGTCGGTGCAAACCGTCAGGCTGCCGATGGCGCAGACCACGTCGGCGCCAATCGTCTGGGCTGATAGTCCACGCAACACCCCAAGCCCGGCCGATGTCGGGCTTCTTCATGTCTGGCGCAGGCTGAAATACACGCTACTCTGGCATCCTCTGCAAATGCGCAGCACTATGTCCGCACCCTATAGAGCCCATCAGGAATCAAGCATGTCAGACGCTATTCACTCCTACGAGCCGTCCAAGGGTCACGGCCTGCCGCATGACCCGTTCAACGCGATTGTAGGCCCACGCCCGATCGGCTGGATTTCATCGCAGGATGCCAACGGCAAATTGAATCTGGCACCCTACAGTTTCTTCAATGCCTTCAACTACGTGCCCCCCATCATTGGGTTCTGTAGCGTTGGTCGCAAGGACAGTCTGAATAACATCGAGCAGACCGGTGAGTTTGTCTGGAATCTTGCGACCCGCTCGCTGGCCGAAGCCATGAACCAGAGCTGTGCCCCGGTAGCGCCGGATGTCAGCGAGTTCGAACTGGCCAACCTCACGCCGCTGGCCTCTCATATCGTCTCGGTCCCACGTGTGCTTGAGACGCCGGTGTCGTTTGAATGCAAAGTCACGCAGATCATTCAATTGCAACGCGCCGACCAGGAAC
>NZ_LJQT01000384.1:1042-3896 GCF_001400515.1 Pseudomonas meliae
GCCGAGCCGATCCTGCGTGGCGGCGGTCCTGCAGATTACTTCCAGCTTGGGCCGGAAGCGCTGTTCAAGATGTTTCGCCCAGGCGCCTGATCAGGAATCGCCCCATACAGGCTCGCCCTCGGCATCAATGTCGATCAGCCGCTGCAGCTCCTGTACAGCGGCCAGGTCGGCATCATCGGCGGTCTTGAATTTCTGATCCGGCAGCAGCGCATGAAAGCGCGGCGCTCCGCCTGCACCCAGCGCCTTGATGGCAATTGCCGCGTTGTACCCCTGCTCGGAAGGAATGACTGCCGACACCACTTCAAACCCGTTGTATTCCTTGCGTGCCATGCGTATGAACCCTTCTCATAAATCAAAGCGCGAATTCTAACGCGTCTTCCAGGGCATTCGTCACGCAGCAAACGCAGATGATGACTACCGACGCAAACTCCAACCTTGTCCTACACTTTAATCAGTTCTTTCAAACTGCTCTGTAGCCGAGGTAAGGAGTGCGTCATGAAAGTCAGAACAAGAAAATGCATGGTTGTCGTCGGTGCTCTAGCGGTCCTGGCGGTATACACCGCAGGGGCCTATCGTAACGAGCTGGCTCGTCAGGCCCCACAGGTCGCCAGTTGCACGTTTGGCCATTGCGTGCCGACCGACGCAACCTTCAGCGCCTTGCGATGACGCTTGTGTAGCGTGAATTGCGTCATCGTTCAGCAAAGGCAGCTATCGATTAGCAAGCTATCGGATTAGACTGGTCAGACTTTCCCGCCTCACTTGCGGCGGGTCAACACTGCCATCAGGTTTTGCCTTGACCAGTCTTACTCAAACGCCTCCGGCCATTCGCAGCATTCTGTTCGCGTTGATGATGGCGGTATTGCTCAGCGCTCTGGATCAGACCATCGTTGCTGTTTCGATGCCTGCCATTTCCGCCCAGTTCAGGGACATCGATCTGCTGGCGTGGGTCATTTCCGCGTATATGGTTTCACTGACCGTTGCAGTGCCGATCTACGGCAAGCTGGGCGATCTTTACGGACGGCGTAAACTGATGCTGTTCGGCTTGGGGCTTTTCACCCTCGCCTCGCTGTTCTGTGGCATGGCGCAGAGCATGGAACAACTGGTGCTGGCGCGCGTCCTTCAAGGCATCGGTGCAGGCGGTATGGTTTCGGTAAGCCAGGCAATCATCGCCGACATTGTTCCGCCTCGTGAGCGGGGCCGCTACCAAGGCTACTTCAGCAGCATGTACGCCGTGGCCAGCGTCGCAGGCCCGGTCTTGGGCGGCTTGATGACCGAATACCTGTCCTGGCGCTGGGTGTTCCTGATTAATCTGCCCTTGGGAGCAGCCGCGCTGATCGTCGCATATCGAACCCTGGTCGGCCTGCCAGTGCCGCAGCGCAAACCGATTATCGACTACCTGGGTACGGTGCTGATGATCATCGGCCTGACCGCGCTGCTGCTGGGAATTACCGAAATTGGGCAGGGGCATGGTCTGGGCGATTTCGAGGTTCAGTTGTTACTGGGCACCGCCCTGCTGACGCTGGGCATTTTCGTCTGGTACGAACGCCGTGCCGCCGAGCCCCTGTTGCCCATGCACCTGTTCACCAATAAAAGTGCCATGCTTTGCTGGTGCACGGTGTTCTTTACCAGTTTTCAGGCTATTTCCCTGATTGTCCTGATGCCGTTGCGTTACCAGACCGTCACCGGTGGCGGTGCAGACAGTGCCGCCCTGCACCTGCTTCCGCTGGCGATCGGCATGCCGATGGGTGCCTATTTCGCCGGGCGACGCACCGCGCAAACCGGGCGCTACAAACCGCTTATTCTGACCGGGGCGTTGCTGATGCCCATCGCGATTCTGGGCATGGCCTTTACGCCTCCCCAATCGCTGATAGCGATGAGCCTGTTCATGGTCCTTACCGGCATGCAGTTCCCCACCTCATTGGTCGGCACCCAAAACTCGGTTCAGCCAAGGGATATGGGCGTGGCCACCAGCACAACCAATCTGTTCCGCTCGCTGGGGGGTGCAGTAGGCGTGGCATTGATGTCGGCGCTGCTACTGGCTATGTTGCAGCATACCGGTGTCGGCCTGCTCGGCTCGGGAGCACTGGGTGGCGAAGGCAGCTCCGGTAATGTCCTGCTCGACAGCCTTAATGCAGCAACCGGACCGGCACTGGAAACACTGCGAGCCGAACTGGCGCTGACCTTCAGAAACCTGCTGATCACCAGTGCGGCCATTTCGCTGCTCGGCCTTGCCGCAGCAGTAGCAATGCCCAATACGCTATTGCGGGGCCGGGATTAGCTCGACGCGCTGAATCAGGAAGGCATGCCGGCCCAAAACCACTGGGTTTTCTTGCTTTTTATATGGTTGAACGCCGGCATGAGTTCACCTTCGTCGAAATGTCGACGAGAGCCAAACTGTGCGCTGCTGAACCAGCAGCCTGATCGAGGGCATGCCTGCCCCGCATCAACTGGCGGCAGCGGTTTTTCATCAAATCGCGCATACCATTGCGCAGTGGTTTCCTCGGTAAAGCCGATACCGGGAGCAAGGTAGGGATGAAGGTTGCCGGTGTCCTGCAGGCGAACCGGTTTGATCATCCGGTTGACCGTCACATAGGGTTGCGGCGGTGGCAGGCCTCGACCACCCAATTCAGGCACCGCACCCGCCCGAATGATCAACCCGTTGCGATAGCTATGGAACACGATGTCGCTGTGCGCGCTCATCTCGCCCCGCAATCTGTCGCTCCCTCCCAGCTGCCTGACAAACCCTTCGCCCAGCACCGTGTACCAACTGACGCCCTTTATACGGTCCAGCAAACGCAGGCTTTCAATGTGCGGACCGGGATCGACCATCAACCCTATGGATTCTCCGATCAAG
>NZ_LJQT01000177.1:0-1602 GCF_001400515.1 Pseudomonas meliae
CGTTATTTTGAACTTTCTTCGATCCTGTCCCGGCAGAACCTCCAAGACGCGGGATTCGCCTTGTAATCATTGGAATCCGCAGCAGCAACAGGAACGCGCCTATCCCCGCATACAGCGCCCATTCCTTAAGGTCAGCCCTGACAATCCAGAACATGTGCAGCAAGCCCAGCCCCAGAATCACATATATAAGCCGGTGTAGCTTCTTCCAGCGCGCTCCGAGTCGACGCTGACTATAGCGATTGGACGTCACAGCCAAAGCCAGCAGCCCGAGAAACGCCAACGCACCCACGATGATATAGGGACGCTTGACCAACTCTACGCCCAACTGGCCTAAATCCAGCCCGAGGATGAACAGCGCATACATCGTCATGTGCAGCACTACATAAGCAAAACACCACAACCCCAGTTGACGACGGACAACGATCCATCCCGGCCAGCCGGTCAGGCGCTGCAAAGGCGTCATGGACATTGTGATCAGCAACATCACCAGAGTCGCTAGCCCGAAATCTTCTACCAGAACCTTGCCCGGATCAGGCCCCAAGGCAAAGATCCATGCCTGATAGAGCCACCAGACCGGCGCAACGCACGCGGCGAGAAATACAGCCAGACGCCAGAACGGGTATCGCATCAATAGTCCTTCCGCAAATCCATACCGGCATACAAGGCACCCACCTCCTCCTCATAACCATTGAACATTTTCGTGTCGCGCAGATTCGGACTGAACAGGCCGCTCGGCAAGCGACGCTCTCGGGCCTGAGTCCAACGAGGGTGATCCACCGTCGGGTTAACGTTGGCATAGAAGCCGTACTCATTTGCCGCAATGCTTTGCCATGTGGTCTTCGGCTGCTCACTGACCAGACTGATACGCACAATTGACTTCACACTCTTGAAGCCATACTTCCAAGGCACCACCAAACGCAGCGGCGCGCCGTTCTGATTAGGCAACTCACGCCCATACATGCCCACCGCAAGAATCGCCAATGGATTCATCGCCTCATCCAGCCGCAGTCCTTCTACATACGGCCAGTCGATGAGGGCAAAGTCAGAGCGTTGCCCAGGCATGGACTTTGGGTCTTCAAGCGTTTCGAAGCGAATGTATTTGGCCTTAGAGGTCGGCTCTACCTGCTTAAGCAGTGCAGAGATAGGAAAGCCCATCCAGGGAATGACCATCGACCAGGCTTCGACGCAGCGCAGCCTATAGATCCGCTCCTCCAGCTGATAAGGCTTCATGAAGTCTTCCAGCGCATAGCGGCCCGGCTTGCCGACTTCGCCATCGATCACGACACTCCACGGCTCGGTCTGCAAGGAACCGGCATTCTTTGCCGGATCGCCCTTGTCGGTACCAAACTCGTAGAAGTTGTTGTAGTGGGTCGCGTCCTTGAACGGCGTGATCGCCTCATCCTTGACGTTGACCGCCTGCCATTTTGTAGAAGGCAGCTTGTCGGCAAACCAGCCCGGCGCTTTCCCGGGCTCTACATCCGCATAGCGCGAAGCGTCTGCAGCGCTTGCCCAGCGTGGCAGTGCCGTGACGGCCAGACCCGCAAGCGAGCCGCCGAGCAATGTACGTCGCGAGAGATAGATGGATTCAGGCGTGACGTCCGA
>NZ_LJQT01000177.1:1618-12425 GCF_001400515.1 Pseudomonas meliae
CTGGAGTCGGACGAAGAAGGAAGCTTGATTAGCATGATGACTCCGCAGGCCAGGGAACTGATGCACCAATAGACTACGGAGTATGGTGGAAATTAGATCATTGACTAGGCCTTGCGGCGACGCAATAGATACTGAATCGGTCCAGACAGGGCATAGGCGAGGAATATCAGCAGCAGAATACGTGGCGGATCGCTGAATACCACGGCAAACACCAGCACCACGGCCAGAATCGCAACAAAAGGTACACGCCCTTTCAGGTCCAGCTCCTTGAAGCTGTTGTACTTGATGTTGCTGACCATCAGCATGCCTGCCGCCGCAACCAGCAAGGCCACCAGGAACGACAGCTTCGAACCCTGAATCCCGAAATCACTGAACGCCCAGACCGTGCCGGCCACAACACCTGCCGCAGCCGGGCTAGCCAAACCGATGAAGTAACGTTTGTCAGCCTTGCCGACCTGAGTGTTGAAGCGCGCCAGACGCAATGCCGCGCCCGCCACATAGATGAAGGCGACCATCCAGCCCACCTTGCCCATGTCACCCAATGCCCAACCGAATGCCAGCAACGCGGGTGCCACACCAAAGGCGACCATGTCGGAGAGGGAATCGTACTCGGCACCAAACGCGCTCTGGGTATTGGTCATGCGCGCAACGCGACCATCCAGCCCGTCGAGAACCATGGCGACGAAGATCGCAATGGCAGCGAACGCGAAATACTTGCTCGCGCCGGCGGTATCACCCGCGCTCATCGCGCTTTGTGCGCTCATGGAACTGATGATGGAGTAAAAGCCAGCGAACAGGTTCGCAGTGGTAAACAGGTTGGGCAGCAGATAGATACCGCGATGCCGGACCTGCCGGCCTTCGGCGTCATGCCCTTCTTCTACATGTTCATCGATAGGTAGCAGACTTTCAGCGTCGGAGGCCTTGTTGGGCTCCTCGGGACGTTCGCTCATGGAGATTACCTTGCAGCGGTATGAAAAGGTTCGACAGAGGTCTGCCGCGAGGGTTCGGCGGCAAACGATGCAGCTTTATACCAGAGCCTGACCCATAACGAAAAAACGCGACCGATTGGCCGCGTTTTTTTTTGCGAAGCTAAAGCTTAGTTCTTGTCTTTGTCGACGATTTTGTTCGCAGCGATCCAAGGCATCATCGAGCGCAGTTTCTCGCCGATGATTTCGATGCCGTGGGCAGCGTTGTTACGACGCTTGGCGGTCATCGATGGGTAGCCGGTAGCGCCTTCGCTGATGAACATCTTCGCGTATTCACCGTCCTGGATGCGCTTCAGAGCGTTGCGCATGGCCTGGCGGGATTCAGCGTTGATGACTTCAGGGCCGGTCACGTACTCGCCGTATTCGGCGTTGTTGGAGATCGAGTAGTTCATGTTGGCGATACCGCCTTCGTACATGAGGTCAACGATCAGCTTCAGTT
The DNA here is from genome assembly GCF_001400515.1 of Pseudomonas meliae. NCBI lineage: Bacteria > Pseudomonadati > Pseudomonadota > Gammaproteobacteria > Pseudomonadales > Pseudomonadaceae > Pseudomonas > Pseudomonas meliae. Next base: position 3,044 of record NZ_LJQT01000177.1, read on the forward strand.
CGTGCAGGCACTCGAAGTAGGCCATTTCCGGCGCGTAGCCAGCTTCAACCAGTGTTTCGAAACCAGCTTTTACCAGCTCGACAGTACCGCCGCACAGAACAGCCTGCTCGCCGAACAGGTCGGTTTCAGTCTCGTCCTTGAAGGTGGTTTCGATGATGCCGGTACGGCCGCCGCCAACGCCCGAAGCGTAGGACAGGGCAACGTTCTTGGCGTTGCCGGAAGCATCCTGATAAACCGCGATCAGGTCAGGAATACCGCCGCCCTTGACGAACTCGGTACGTACGGTGTGGCCTGGAGCTTTTGGCGCGATCATGATCACGTCGAGGTCAGCGCGCGGTACAACCTGGTTGTAGTGAATCGCGAAGCCGTGGGAGAACGCCAGTGTTGCGCCCTTTTTCAGGTTCGGCTCGACTTCGTTCTTGTACAGCTGGGACTGAAACTCGTCCGGGGTCAGGATCATGACCAGGTCGGCAGCAGCAACGGCAGAAGCAACATCAGTCACTTTCAGGCCATGAGCCTCGGCCTTGGCGACAGTAGCCGAACCTTTACGCAGGCCAACAGTGACATCAACGCCGGAGTCTTTCAGGTTGCACGCTTGAGCGTGACCTTGCGAACCGTAACCGATGATGGCGACTTTTTTGCCCTGGATGATCGAAAGGTCACAGTCTTTGTCGTAGAAAACTTTCATGGAAATCCCCTGTTATCTTGGCCGTTCAGGCCATTTGCTTAATTGATTTAAATGCTCAGCACTTTGTCGCCACGGGCAATGCCCGTTACGCCACTGCGTACTGTTTCCAGGATAGCGGCGGTGCCGATGGCCTGAATGAAGCTGTCCAGTTTGTCGCTCGTGCCGCTCAGCTGCACGGTATAAACGCTGGCGGTCACGTCGACGATCTGCCCGCGGAAGATATCCGTGGTGCGCTTGATCTCGGCACGCTGCGCGCCAGTGGCCTTGACCTTGACCAGCATCAGCTCGCGCTCGATGTGAGCGCTTTCCGACAGGTCTACCAGCTTGACCACTTCGATAAGTTTGTTGAGGTTCTTGGTGATCTGCTCGATCACCTCATCATGGCCTACGGTGGTGAGCGTCAGACGCGACAGGGTCGGGTCTTCGGTCGGCGCAACGGTCAGGCTTTCGATGTTGTAGTTGCGCTGGGAGAACAGACCGACGACGCGAGACAATGCACCCGGTTCGTTTTCCAGCAGCAGGGAAATGATATGGCGCATGATTATGTCCGCTCCGTCTTGCTCAACCACATATCGCGCATGGAGCCGTCCTTGATCTGCATCGGGTAGACGTGCTCGGTCACATCGACCTGAATATCCATGAACACCAGACGATCAGTCATGGCAAAAGCTTCTTCCATCTTCGGCTTCAAGTCCTTCAGGTCAGTGATACGCATGCCGACGTGGCCATAGGCTTCGACCAGCTTGACGAAATCAGGCAGCGATTCCATGTAGGAATGCGAGTGACGCGAGCCATAGCTCATGTCCTGCCACTGACGGACCATGCCCAGAACACCGTTGTTGAGCAGGATGATCTTCACCGGCAAGCCGTATTGCAGGCAGGTCGACAGTTCCTGAATGTTCATCTGGATACTGCCTTCACCGGTCACACAGGCAACGTGCGCATCCGGAAAGCTCAGTTTGACGCCCATCGCAGCCGGGAAGCCAAAGCCCATCGTGCCCAGACCGCCCGAGTTGATCCAGCGGTTCGGCTTGTTGAAACGGTAGTACTGCGCAGCGAACATCTGATGCTGGCCAACGTCCGAGGTGACGTAAGCGTCGCCCTTGGTGACTTCGCACAGCGTTTCGATAACGGCTTGCGGCTTGATGACCGTGCCATCGCCACGGTTGTACGGGAACAGATCACCCGCACCGCGCCACTCGTCAATCTGCTTCCACCACGCGGCAACGGATGCCTTGTCAGGTGTCTCGCCGATCTCTTTCAAAGTGGCGACCATTTCGGTCAGCACGCTTTCGACAGGACCGACGATAGGCACGTCCGCCTTGATGGTCTTGGAGATCGAAGCCGGGTCGATGTCGATGTGGATAATTTTGGCATTCGGGCAGAACTTGCTGGCGCCGTTAATGACACGGTCATCGAAGCGCGCGCCGACTGCCAGGATCACATCGGTGTGGTGCATCGCGAGGTTGGCGGTGTAGCTGCCGTGCATCCCGAGCATGCCGACGAACTGACGATCCGTGCCCGGATAGCAGCCAAGCCCCATCAGGGTATTGGTGACCGGAGCGTTGAGCAGTTGTGCCAGTTCGGTCAGTTGCGCCGACGCATTGCCCATGATCACGCCGCCACCGGCGTAGACGATAGGACGCTTGGCCGCCAGCAGCATCTCGACGGCTTTGCGGATCTGGCCGGAATGGCCACGAACCGCCGGGCTGTAGGAGCGCAGCTTGGCTTTTTTTGGAAAGACGTATTCGAATTTCTCGGCCGGGTTGGTCATGTCTTTCGGAATGTCGACTACTACAGGGCCCGGACGACCGGACTGCGCCAGGTAGAAAGCCTTTTTCAGGACTTCCGGGATTTCCGACGGGTGCTTGATCATGAAGCTGTGCTTCACGATCGGCCGGGAGATACCGATCATGTCGGTCTCCTGGAAGGCATCGGTACCCACCAGCGTGCTCGCTACCTGACCAGACAGAACCACCATCGGAATGGAGTCCATGTACGCCGTGGCGATACCGGTAATGGCATTGGTTGCACCTGGACCGGACGTCACCAGCACCACGCCCGCCTTGCCGGTAGCCCGCGCATAGCCGTCGGCCATGTGCGTGGCAGCCTGCTCGTGGCGAACAAGGATATGGCTTACCGCCGGTTCTTTGAACAGGGCATCGTAGACATGCAGGAGGGCACCGCCCGGGTACCCATAGATATGCTCAACGCCTTCGTCACGCAAAAAGCGGACGACCATTTCAGCGCCAGATAAAAGCTCCACGTTGTTCACCTCTAAAACGCCAGAATACCGCCCACTCCAGGACGGGTCTTAATAGGTTTACTGCCAGCAGAGCATGAGCGACGGTGGTCGCCGACTACGTCAGCACTGACTGAGCAAGTATTGGGAGGTCCCTGAGTGTTGCGGAACATTCCCACCCAGCGCGAGGTAACGCGTTGCGGGTGTTACAGGTCGGCGCGGGTGTGCGCCTCATGATCTACTGAGAGGGTCTGCTTCTGGCAGTCCTTCTACAGCGAACTTTGGATTGTTGTGATTCCCCCCCTTCAAGTCAAGTGATCCGTGCGCTTTCTTGACAGAGGACCGGGGAAATCGCACCGTTTCGGACTGAAATGCACCGTTATGGTAGTTTTCTGTGAGCACAGACTCTCAAGGACACGACATGCATTGGATGATTCTCGCCGCCGCACTGGCCCTCAGCACAACCAGCCAGGCCGCCTCAATCTATAAGTGGGTCGACGCTCAGGGCGTGACGCATTTTGATGCTCAACCCCCCACCGGCCAGCAGGTGCAGGAAATCAATGTGCAGACGCCGCCACCAGCCTCTGCGCCCAGCACTCCTGCGGACGACGGAGCTGCACAGCAACGCGCTATTGACCAGAAAGTCAAAAGTCAGGTGAAGGCTCAGGAAGCGAAACGCGCGGAAAATTGCGAAACCCTGCGCACCAATCTTGCGCAGTTGCAGAACAATCCGCGAGTGCGCGAGCAGGTTGGAGGAGAATCGAGGCGTCTTACGGAAGAAAACCGCAAGACGCGTACCGAAGAAACCGAGAAAGCCATCAGCGAATTCTGTCGCTAGAGGATTGGCTCAGCGAGCGGCCGTAATCAACTGGTCGAACCGTGCCAGATGCTGCTGCAGCAGCCGGGTTTCACTCAGGCGCCCGGCATAGACCATCTCGGCCATCTCCAGAATGCCGGACGCATTGGGCAGCGGCAGGTCACGCTCGAGGATGACTTTCATGCGCGGCAGGAAGATCCATTGCAGCCACTGCGCGAACTCGAGCGTATCGACGCTGAACGGTTCCTGACTGGCAAGCGCCTGCTCGCTGGGCGGCGTCGTATCCCACCAGCCCAGCGCGCGCAACTCGCGCTCTATCAACAGCAACTGCTCGGCCACCTCAGGCAAACGTACGTCCATCAGCGAGCCTTTTGGCGAGCCAGCGCAGCACCGGCCGCGTCACCCTGCTTTTCGCGAGACTGGGCGATCAGCCCCCAAAGGCTGGCCTGAAGGCTGGTACGCCCGTTGGCGTAGGTCAGACCGCGACGAGCCAGTTGCTCGGCCTGGGCTGCGTCGCCCTGAGCCAGACGCACCTGAGCCAGACGATAAAGCACCTGAGGCTCACGCGGGGCGACACGCTGCGCGCGCTCCAGGCTTGAGGATGCGCCGTTGAGGTCGCCACTGCTCTGCTGTTGCTGTGCCGTGGTCAGCAACGCCAGTACCGGCCCGTCAAGCTGCTCGTCCTCTAACAGACCGCCGCCACTGGACGGAATCCCGGTCGGTGCAGAGGCAGCCGGCATGCTGTAACTGTTGTTCGCCGGAGCCGGGCTGATCGGGGCCTGATTGACCGGAGCGGCGTCGACAGGCGGCGTGTTGACACTGAACGGCGCCTGACTGGTCGGCGCAGAGAAGCTCTGCCCTGCATCGGCACCACCCGCGCCCGGCACCATCACCACGACACCCGAATCCTGCGGCACGGCTTGCGGCTGCTGAACCGGGGCGGTGTTGGTTCGGTAAGTGCCATTACGCGACGCTGCCGCGCGCTCGCCGTTGGACACCTTGGAGCTCGAATCCACGACCGGAATCGAGCCGCGTTCCACACTGGCGCAGCCGTTCAGCAAGGCCAGTGCCGTTAAAGCTGGAATCCACCATTTATTCACTTCAAAACCTCGATTGCCTAGTTCAACCAACCCTTGACCCAGTCCATCACCTCAGTGGCAGGTGCCGGAGCGCCGCCGCATGTCGCGCCGGGCTGGGGCTCACTGCCGCGAATATACGGCATCTGCACTGCATTCGGGCAGCTCGAATCAGAACCCTGGCCTGTCTGCGCATCGACCCATGCCTGAACGACGTTATCCGGCATCGCCATGTCCAGCGGCAGCGGATTGGCCTTGCGCATAAAGCTGGTCCAGACCTGCAGGGCACCAGTGGCGCCAGTAAACGGTGTCTTGCCGTTATCATCACGGCCCATCCACACTACGGCCAGCAGATCCTGACTGAAACCGGCGAACCAGCTGTCGCGCGAGTCATTACTGGTGCCGGTCTTGCCCGCCAGATTCAGCGAGCTTGGCAACACGTTGTAAACAGATTTGCCCGTCCCTTCGCGCATTACCCGCTGCATCGCATTCTGTACCAGATAAATGGCACCCGGGTCGAAACGCTGCTCGATCTTGAACGGATAACGCTTGAGCGGTTCACCTTCGGCGGTCAGCACACTGCGAATACCACGCATCGGCGTATTGAACCCGCCGCTGGCGATGGTCTGGTACATGGTGGCGACTTCCATCGGACTCAGGCCGCCCGCACCCAGCAGCATCGACGGATAAGCAGGCCACTCACGCGTTACACCCAGCTTGGCCAGTGTCTTGAAGACAGTTGGAATACCCAGTTCAAGGCCCAGCTTGGCAGTCGACAGGTTGTAGGAATGCGCCAGCCCTTGATACAGAAAGATGTTGCCATGCGACTTGTGATCGTAGTTCTGCGGTTTCCAGATCTGGCCATCAGCGCCTTTGACCTGAAACAGTTCGTCGGCAATCCAGCTGGTCAGCGTGTACTGGCTCGGACGTTCCAGTGCGGTCAGGTAAATAGCCGGCTTGACCAGCGAGCCTATCGGACGCACTGCATCGATCGCCCGGTTGAAACCCGAGAACCCGGCCTCGCGACCGCCAATCAGCGCCTGCACCTCACCGGTCTCCGGGTTGGTGACGACCATACCCGCCTCTACTTCATCAACACCCTTGCGCCCGGCGAGCTTTTTGAACGTGTCGTCCATAGCGGCCTGGGACTTCATCTGCAGGATCGGATCAAAGCTGGTAAAGATCCGCAGCCCTTCTTCGGTCAAGTCTTCATCGCGATAGTCTTCGCGTAACTGGCGCTTGACCAGATCCAGAAAAGCCGGGAACGAGCTGTCGGCGAGCGTGCCGGTCTTGGTCACACCCAGTGGCAATTTCTTCGCGGCGGCCACCACTTCGGGGGTTGCCACACCTTGCTGCTCAAACAGGTCAAGCACCAGATTACGACGCTCCAGAGCACGCTCGGGATTGCGGCGCGGGTTGTAGAAGGACGGCCCCTTGACCAGCCCGACCAGCATCGCCACCTGATGAATCTTCAGTTCGGAAAGCGGCTGGCTGAAGAAATACTGACTGGCCAGACCGAAACCGTGCACTGCACGTTGACCGTCCTGACCGACAAACACTTCATTGAGGTAAGCCTCGAGAATTTCCTGCTTGCTGTAATGGATCTCCAGCAAGACCGCCATCATGGCCTCGGTGAGCTTGCGGGTCAGGCTGCGCTCGTTGGTCAGGTAGAAGTTCTTGACCAGCTGCTGGGTCAGCGTACTGCCGCCCTGGCGCATCTGCCCTTGCGAAGTATTCACCCAGATAGCCCGGGCAATGGACTTGGGCGACACGCCGAAGTGGTGATAGAAATCGCGGTCCTCGACCGCCACCAGCCCGTCGAGCAGATACGGCGGTGCCTGATCAAGCTTGATCAGGATCCGGTCTTCGAGGTTCTTCGGGTAAAGCCCGCCGATCAGCAAGGGCTCAAGCCGCGCCACGGCAAGCTTGGCACCATTGCCCGACGACAGGTCGGCGACGTAATCACCGGAAAAGCGCACGCGCACCTGCTGCGCCGCATCAGTGCCTTCGTAGAACTGGAAACCCCGCGTGTTGAGGTCGACGGTATTGCCATTCACCGCCGCAGCGCCAGGACCATTCGCGACGCTTTCGCGGCGATAACCCAAGGCGTCGAGTTCGATGAGAAAATCATCGCGGCTCAGCTTCTGTCCGACGAACAGCTCCAGCGGTCGTGCATAGACCTTGGCCGGAATGGTCCAGCGCTTGCCGGAGAACTTCTCCTGAACGATTGCATCGAGGTAAATGGCCAGGCCGCCCAGCAGAACCAGGCCGACAATACCGAGCTTCAACGCCCAGCCCAGCCACTTGTTCAGGCTGCGAGGAGGTTGCTTTTTAGGAGAACGAGAGGTGCGGGATCGAGTCATGGGCGCGGATTATACGCACTTTAGCAAGGATCGACAGACGCCCGAGTCAGCGGTTTGCAGCCTCGCGCCAAGCGGCCATAATGGCGGCATCGCGTACTTACATTTTGAACACATTCCTGAAGGATCGCCCGTGAGCAAGTCTTTGATCGCTGCCCTGCAGAACCCTGCTCTTTTCCCACATCCGGTGGAGAATTTCCAGCTCATCGAAACGCACATTTCGTGGGTTCTGCTGACTGGCCCGTATGCCTACAAATTCAAGAAGCCGATGAACTTCGGTTTCCTGGATTTTACTACGCTGGCTCTGCGTAAGCATTTCTGCCACGAAGAGCTGCGCCTCAATCAGCGCCTGACCGACGACCTCTACATCGAAGTGCTGCCGATCACCGGCACCGTCGACGCGTCGCAATTGGGCGGCGACGGCGAAGTCATCGAATACGCCTTGAAGATGAAGCAGTTTTCACAGGACGGCCTGCTCAGCACCCTGCAGGCCAACGGCGAGGTGACCACTGCGCATATCGACGAACTGGCGCGCCAGATCGCAGGCTTCCACCTCAGCTCGCCGCAGGTCGGAACCGAAAGCGAACTGGGCTCGCCAGACAGCGTGATGGCCCCTGTGGTACAGAATTTTGAGCAGATTCGTCCACTGATCAGCGAAAAATCCGACCTGGCACAGCTCGATGCCCTGCAGGCGTGGGCAGAGTCGAGCTTTGCGCGGCTCAAGCCACTGCTGGCTCAGCGCAAGGCCGACGGATTCATCCGCGAATGCCACGGCGACATCCATCTGGGCAACGCGACAGTGATTGACGGCAAGGTCGTGCTGTTTGACTGCATCGAGTTCAACGAACCGTTCCGCAAGACCGACGTGTACGCCGACATCGGCTTCCTGGCAATGGACCTTGAAGACCGTGGCCTGAAATCATTGTCTCGGCGCCTGATCAGCCAATACCTGGAAGTCACCGGCGACTACGCAGGCCTGGAACTGCTGAATTTCTACAAGGCTTATCGGGCGATGGTTCGTGCCAAAGTGGCCCTGTTCAGCCAGCCATCCGACGCCGACGGTGTACAGCGCGCAGCGACGCTTCGTCAATACCGCAACTACGCCAATCTGGCCGAAAGCTACAGCGCCATTCCCTCACCGTTCCTGACAATTACCCACGGTGTATCAGCCGTCGGCAAAAGTCATGTCGCAATGCGCCTGGTGGAATCGCTGGGTGCCATTCGCCTGCGTTCGGACATAGAGCGCAAGCGCCTGTTTGCCGGGCGAGATGAAGAGATGTATGGCGCGCAAGCCAACGATGCAACCTATGCTCACCTGCACGAGCTTGCCGGTATAACCCTGCGTGCGGGCTTCTCGGTGGTGATCGATGCCACTTACCTCAAGCATGAGCAGCGCGATGCAGCGGCGAAAGTCGCCGAAAACACCGGCGTGCCGTTTCTGATCCTCGATTGCGAAGCTCCACAGGCAGTGATCGCTGGCTGGCTTGCCCAGCGTCAGGCACAGAACAATGATCCTTCCGACGCGACCCTGGAGGTCATCGAGGCCCAGCAGGCCAATCGCGAACCGCTCAGCGCAGAGGAAACGCTGCGCAGCAAGAAGGTTGCCACCCACATCAGCAGTGAGCTGGACAGTCTCATCGACAACCTGCGCCAGCGCCTGCCGGGGCTGTAAAACCGGTACATGGCCGTTGAGCGGGTAATGCTTCACGGCCCCACAATGATGGCAATATAATGGCGTCATAATTCCAACGCAACCACATGTCCGAGGCCATCATGAGCCAGCCCAAACAGATCGACTCACCGCTTTATATGCTGCTGCGCAAAGATGATGTCGAAGGTTTCAACCAGGAGAAACCGCGAACCGGCACAATCGATATGGCCGGGGGTGACTTTCGAGGGCTGGACCTGCGGGCACTGGACACCGCCGGTATCGACTTCACCGACGCCTACTTCCGGTCTGCCGACCTTCGCGGCCTGGACCTGCGGCACACGCCGATGGAAGGTGCGAGTATCGCTCACGCACAGATTTCAGGCGTGTTCTTCCCCGCCGAGCTCTCGGCTGACGAGATTCTGATGTCGGTAAATTTCGGTACGCGCCTGCGCTATCGCACCCGCTAAAACCGTAAAACCTTCGCAGCCTGCATGCGCAATGCATGTCAGGCTGGCGCTGCGTCGCTTCATTTCCGCCCCCCCCCCCCC